>NZ_JBYNAH010000228.1:0-8418 GCF_059781815.1 Salipiger sp.
GAGGTATTTTTGAACCAGAGAAGACAGGGGCGTGGCGTCAGAGGCCGACCATGGTGCGGATCTCTTGCGGGCTGCGGCCTTCGTTGCGGTAGAGCGCGATGGCGCGGGCGTCGTCGCGCTTGGCGAGGCGCTTGCCGGCCTCGTCGCGGATCAGGCGGTGGTGGTGGTAGCGCGGGGTCGGCAGATCGAGCAGGCGCTGCAGCAGGACGTGGATGCGCGTGGCCTCGAAGAGGTCGCGGCCGCGGATCACGTCCGTGATGCCCTGGGCCGCGTCGTCGATCACCACCGCCAGATGGTAGGCGGCGCCCATCTCCTTTCGTGCCAGCACCACGTCGCCGATGGTCGAGGTCATCTTGTCCGCTGCGGTTTCGATCTGGCCGGTTTCGCCCTCGGGTCCGGCGCCGGTCTCTTCGAAGCGCAGGGGGCTGGTGAGGGCCGCGCAGGCGTGGGACATGTTCAGCCGCAGCGTCGTGTCGCGCGGGCGCGGGCCGGTCGGCGGCGCGGGGGGGCGGCAGGTGCCGGGGTAGATCAGCCCGTCCGGCCCGGTGAGCGGCGCGCCCTCCTGCGGTGCCGAGAGCGCCTCGCGGATGTCGCGGCGGGTGCAGCGGCAGGGGTAGAGCAGGCCCATCTCCCAGAGTTGGTCGAGCGCGTCGTCATAGGCGCCGAGATGCTCTGACTCGCGCCGGCAGGGTTCGGGCCAGTGGAGGCCGAGCCAGCGCAGGTCGTCCTTGAGTTGCGCCTCCCAGTCCGGACGGGAGCGGCTGCGGTCGAGATCGTCGATGCGCAGCAGGAAGATGCCGCCCGCCGCCTTGGCCATGTCGTGGTTGAGCAACGCCGAGTAGGCGTGGCCGAGATGCAGCGGGCCGGTGGGCGAGGGGGCGAAGCGGGTGATCATGGCGCGCGACCCTAGGCGGTGTCCGGTGCGGCGGCAAGCTTGGGTCACGGTGGCGTGACGGGTGGCGCTTGCTGGGGGCGGACATCGTCGGCGGTCGGTCCGCCCTATCGGGCGTCCTCGCTCAGTCCTCGTCGCGCCAGGCGCGCTCGATGCGGCGGGTGCGGCGCTCTTCGCCGGACTGGTAGATCAGGATCCAGGCCAGCAGGATGAACATCGGGTGGGTCAGGCCGCCCGAGAAGATGATCGCGGGCACCCAGACGAGGAACACCACGATCGCCAGGATCGGCCGCCCGGTGAACAGGATCGACAGCGGCGGCAGCAACAGCGCGAGGACATAGTTCATGCGGGCACCTCCTGTGCGGCGAGCCACGCGGTCCACTCGGACTTGGCGCGGTCGGTATAGGCCTTGTAGCGATCCTTGCGGCCGCGGCGCCCGCCCTTGAGCCCGTCGACCGGGCGGAACAGGCCGAAATTGACGTTCATCGGCTGAAAGGTCTTGGCCTCGGCGCCGCCGGTGATGTGGTGGATCAGCGCACCATGGGCGGTGTCCTGCGGGATCTCGGGCAGCGACCTACCGAGGATCTCGGATGCGGCCATGCGGCCCGCGGCGAGGCCCATGGCGGACGATTCGACATAGCCCTCGACGCCGGTGATCTGGCCGGCGAAACGGATATTGGGCTTCGAGCGCAGCCGCATCTGGCGGTCTAGCAGGGTGGGCGAATTGAGGAAGGTGTTGCGGTGGATGCCGCCGAGACGGGCGAACTTGGCCTTCTCGAGGCCCGGGATCATGCGGAACACCTCGGTCTGGGCGCCGTACTTCATCTTGGTCTGGAAGCCGACGATGTTGTAGAGCGTGCCGAGCGCGTTGTCGCGGCGCAGCTGCACCACCGCATAGGCCTTTTCCTCGGGCTTGTGGCTGTTGGTCAGGCCGATGGGCTTCATCGGGCCGTGGCGCAGGGTCTCGCGGCCGCGCTCGGCCATCACTTCGATGGGCAGGCAGCCGTCGAAATACCCCGCCGTCTCACCCTCGTGGAAGGCGGTCTTGTCGGCGGCGAGCAGCGCGTCGATGAAGGCCTCGTATTGCGGCTTGGTCATCGGGCAGTTGATATAGGCCTTGCGCTCTTCCTCGGTCTCGCCCTTGTCGTAGCGCGATTGCAGCCAGGCCACGTCCATGTCGATGCTGTCGAAATAGACGATGGGGGCGATGGCGTCGAAGAAGGCGAGCGCATCGGCGCCGGTCTCGCGGGCGATGGCGTCGCCGAGGGCGGCGGAGGTCAGGGGGCCGGTGGCAAAGATCCACTGGCCATCCTCGGGCAGTTCGGTGATCTCCTCGTCGGAGACCGAGACATTGGGATGGGCGCGCAGCGCCTGGGTGACGCCGGCTGAGAAGGCATCGCGGTCGACCGCGAGCGCGCCGCCCGCGGGAAGGCGATGGGTGTAGGCCTGGCGCATCACCAAGCCGCCGGCCTGCAGCATCTCCCAGTGCAGGAGGCCCACGGCGTTCTGCTCGTGATCGTCCGAGCGGAACGAGTTCGAGCAGACCATCTCGGCGAGGTCGCCGGTGCGATGGGCGAAGGTTTCGACCTTGGGGCGCATTTCGTGGATCACCACGGCAATGCCCGCCTCCGCGGCCTGCCAGGCGGCTTCCGATCCGGCCATGCCGCCGCCAACGATGTGCAATCTCTGTGTCATGCAGGGGCAGATAGGGGATCGCAGGGCCGGTGTTAAGAGGCAAGATGCGCAGGGTGTGAATGGTAGCCACCGGAAAACCCGCTAAACCGCTCTTTGGCGGGGGGGGGGGCAGGGGGCCAGCCCCCTCTTGGCGCTTTGCGCCAATTCACCCCCGAGGTATTTCGAAACCAGAGAAGACACGAGCGCAGTGCCCCTGGCTTCTCTTCGTCAAAAATACTCCCGCCGGAGGCGTCCGGCCTTTGTCACGCAGGCTGCCGCAGGGATCTCAGGCGAGACCGGCCTCAGCAAGCAGGCGCGCCGCTTCGGCATAGGGCGTGGCCAGCGCGTCCTTGTCCTCGCCCGGGTGGAAGCGCATCCGGGTGGTGGTGTTCATCGGACGCGGCGACAGGATCTGCACCTTCGGGCCGGTCTTGGTGCTTTCGACCTGCCACGAGCGGGCCAGGGCGATCTGCGCGGCCTTGGTGGCACCGTAATTGCCGTAGAAGCGCGCGCCCGCGTGCGGGTCGTCGAAGAACAGCGCCTGACCGGTCTCGGCCAGCAGTGCCGCCATGAAGGGCACAAGATAGCCCATCGGCGCGACGTTGATGTCGAGCGCCTTCTGGAAGTCCTTGGGCTCCATGTGGCTGGCCGGCGCCAGAGGGGCTGCGTGGATCGCGGTGTGCACCCAGAGCGCGGCGCCGCCCCAGCGGTCAAAGACCGAGCGGCAGAGCTGCGCCATGGCGTCTTGCTTGGTGATGTCCATCGGCGCCAGCGTGGCGCTGCCGCCGCGGGCCTTGATGCGGTCGTCGAGATCCTCGAGCCCGCCAACGGTGCGGGCGACGGCGACGACGTGGTAGCGGGGCGCGAGCGCCTCGGCGAGGGCAAAGCCCAGGCCGCGCGAGGCGCCGGTGACGATGGCAATCTGGTCGGTCATGCCCGCCCCATTGGCCCGCGCCGCGGGGTTTGTCAACGTCCGCCGGGCAGTTCCAGCCAGGTCGCCTTTCCGTTCCGCGCCAGCGCGATACGGGTTTCGTCGATCGCCACCACCTCGCGACCGCTGACGCGATCTCCGAGCGAGACGGTGTCGAGCCGGCCGCCGGGCAGCCGGACCAGCGCCTCGGGCGCCTGTTCATTGCCGAACACGCCGAGCAGGATCGGCCCGCTGTTGGGCAGGTTGGCGGAGCTGGTGGCGGTTTCTGCCACGTTGCGGGGGGTCTGTTCCTGAGCCATTCTGGCCATCCTCCTGTCTGGTCCCCAAAGGATGGGCCGCTGATAAAGAAGGCAGGCCAGTCAGGAAAGCCGGGAGGCGGTCACGCCGACGTGACGTCGCGCGGGATCGGCGGAAAACCGGCAAGACGAAGCCGGCGCGCAGGCGGCTGCGCGCCGATGCGACGTTTATTCCGCCGCCTTGAGCTTGAAGCCCTTCTCGATCATGTCGGCGGGCTCGACCGGGTACTCGCCGGAGAAACACGCGTCGCAATATTGCGGGCAGCTGTTGTTCCGGCCCTCGGCCTCGCCGGCGGCGCGGTAGAGACCGTCGAGCGAGATGAACTTCAGCGAGTCGACACCAAGGTGCTCGCACATCTCGTCCTCGGACATGGTCGCCGCCAGCAGCTTTTCGCGCTGGGGCGTGTCGACGCCGTAGAAGCAGGGCCAGGCGGTGGGCGGGCTGGCGATGCGGAAATGCACCTCCGCGGCGCCGGCATCGAGGATCATCTCCTTGATCTTGCGCGAGGTGGTGCCGCGCACCACCGAGTCGTCGACCAGCACCACGCGCTTGCCGCGGATCAGGGCGCGGTTGACGTTGAGCTTGAGGCGCACGCCCATATTGCGGATCTGCTCGGTCGGCTCGATGAAGGTTCGGCCCATGTACTGGTTGCGGATGATCCCCATGCCGTAGGGGATGCCGCTCTCATGGGCGTAGCCGATCGCCGCCGGGGTGCCGCTGTCGGGCACCGGGCAGACGAGATCGGCCTCGATCGGCGCCTCGCGGGCCAGCTCGACGCCGATCTGGCGGCGGGTTTCATAGACCGAGCGGCCGCCGATGATCGAATCGGGGCGAGAGAAATAGACATGCTCGAAGATGCAGAAGCGCGAGTTGCGGCTGCGGAAGGGATGCGTGCTCTCGACGCCCTTCTCGGTGATCACCACCATCTCGCCGGGCTCGATCTCGCGCACGAACTCGGCGCCGATGATGTCAAGCGCGCAGGTCTCGGAGGCCAGACACCAGCCGTCGCCGACCTTGCCGAGCACCAGCGGGCGCACGCCGAGCGCGTCGCGCACGCCGATGAGCTTGGTGCGGGTCATGGCGACGACCGAGAAGGCGCCCTCGACGCGGCGCAGCGCGTCTTCCATGCGGGCCGGGATGTCGCGCTGCAGCGAGCGCGCCATCAGGTGGATGATGCATTCGCTGTCCGACGAGCTCTGGAAGATCGAGCCACGCTCGATCAGCTCGCGGCGCAGGGCATCGGCATTGGTGATATTGCCGTTATGGGCAATCGCCGCACCGCCCATCGAGAACTCGCCGAAGAACGGCTGCACGTCGCGGATCTGCGCCGCCTTGGAGCCGGCGGTCGAGTAGCGCACGTGGCCGATGGCCAGCGCGCCGGGCAGGGTTTCCATCAGCGACTGCTTGGTGAAGTTGTCGCGGACATAGCCGAAGCGACGGGCCGAGTTGAATCCGTGCTCGGGATGGTAGGAGACGATCCCGCCGGCCTCCTGGCCGCGGTGTTGCAGCGCGTGCAGGCCGAGGGCGACGAAGTTGGCGGCGTCGGTGACGCCGATCATTCCGAAGACCCCGCATTCCTCGTGCAGCTTGTCGCCATCTACGGCATCGAAATCGAAGGGATGGGCGGGGGGCATATGGCGCTCGGACAAGGGCAGCTCCGAATCCGGTATTGGGAGAGATGGCCCCCACATAATGCCACGAGCGATACATGTCACGGAAGGATCACAAAACTCTGTTCCAGCGCAATCTCGACGTGAAAAGTGAGGCTTCTGCGCGACGCGATGCCGCATTCGGCGACTGGCGGGGCGCGAGATCCGCTCTAGGTCGTGCCGCACGAGCAAACGGAGACCCGGCATGGACACATTCCTCGGCCTCGACGCAACGCTGCTGGCACGCATCCAGTTCGGCTTCACGGTGTCGTTCCACTTCATCTTCCCGTCGATCAGCATCGGGCTGGCGAGCTATCTCGCGGTGCTTAACGGGCTGTATTTGTGGCGCAAAGACGCGGTTTACCTGCACGTCTTCAATTTCTGGGTGAAGATCTTCGCCATCGCCTTCGGCATGGGCGTGGTCTCAGGCATCGTGATGTCCTACCAGTTCGGCACCAACTGGTCGGTGTTCTCGGATCTCGCGGGGCCGGTCGTCGGCCCACTGATGGCCTACGAGGTGCTGACGGCGTTCTTCCTCGAGGCAGGCTTCCTTGGGATCATGCTGTTCGGGCGCAACAAGGTGGGGCCGGGGCTTCACATGTTTGCGACTGCGATGGTTGCCGTGGGGACGGCGATCTCTGCCACCTGGATCCTGTCGGTGAACTCTTGGATGCAGACGCCGCAGGGCTTCGGGATGAATGCCGACGGGCAGTTCATCCCCGAAGACTGGTGGGCGATCGTCTTCACGCCGTCCTTCCCGTACCGCCTCGCGCATACGCTGACGGCAGCCTATCTCACCACCGCCTTCCTTGTTGGTGGCGTGGGCGCCTGGCAGCTTCTGCGGGGCCGGGCGCACAACGCGGCGGTGCGGCGGATGTTCTCGATGGCGATGTGGATGATCGTGGTCACGGCACCGCTGCAGGTCATGGTGGGTCACGAGCACGGACTCAACACGCTCGAGCATCAGCCGGTGAAGATCGCCGCCATGGAGGGCCATTTCGAGAGCCACCCGGAGGGTGCGCCGCTGATCCTCTTCGGCCTGCCCGATCAGGCGGCGGGAGAGATGCGCTACGCGCTCGAGATCCCGCATCTGAGCTCGGTGATCTTCGGCAAGGGCTGGAACGGCGCTATGGAGGGGCTCGACGTGGTGCCCGACGACGAAGAGCCGCCGGTGGCGGTGATCTTCTGGTCCTTCCGGGTCATGGTCGGGCTTGGCTTTCTGATGGTGGGCGCCGGGCTCTGGGGGCTTTATGCGCGTTGGCGCGGGCATCTTTACGCCACGCCGTGGCTCTGGCGCGCGATGGTGGCGATGGGGCCCTCGGGGCTCGTGGCGGTGATCGCCGGCTGGATCACCACCGAGGTCGGGCGGCAGCCTTACGTGGTCTACAACCAGCTGCGCACCGCCGATGCGGTCTCGCCCTTGGGGGCGAGCGCGGTGGGCTGGTCGCTGATCGCCTTCATCGTGATCTATTTCGCGGTGTTCGGGGCAGGGGTGCTCTACATCCTGCGGCTCATGCATCGCGCGCCCGACATGGGCGAGGACGACGCCGGTGCCGAGCCCGGCCCGACCCGGGCCGCCGGCATCACGCCGCAGCAACAGATGGATCGGGGCCGCGCGGCCCCGGCGGAATGAGCCGGAGGGACGCGCAATGGCAATCGACCTGACCACCATCTGGGCCCTGATCCTGGCCTTCGCCGTGTTCGTCTATGTGGTGCTCGACGGGTTCGACCTCGGGCTCGGCATCCTCTACCCGTTTTTCCCGCGCAAGGACGACCGCGACCTGATGATGAACACCGTCGCACCGGTCTGGGATGGCAACGAGACCTGGCTGGTGCTGGGCGGCGGCGGACTCTTCGCCGCCTTCCCGCTGGCCTACGCGATCATCCTGCCGGCGACCTACCCGCTGATCATCGCCATGCTGCTGGCGCTGGTGTTCCGCGGCGTGGCCTTCGAGTTTCGCTGGCGCTCGACCAGCCGCTTCTCGCGCTGGAGCTGGGACATGGCCTTCATGGGCGGCTCGACCGTGGCGGCGCTGGCGCAGGGCATGACGCTGGGCACGCTGTTGCAGGGCATCACCGTCGAGGGGCGCGAATATGCCGGCGGCTGGTGGGACTGGCTGACGCCCTTCACCCTGCTTTGCGGGGGCGCCGTGGTGGCGGGCTACGCGCTCCTGGGGGCCTGCTGGCTCAACCTCAAGACCGACGGCGCGCTGCAGGAGCGCGCCCGCTGGCTGGCACGCATTGCGGGGCTGGTGACGGTGGCCGGCATCGTCGCGGTGAGCGCCGCGACGCCCTTCCTCGAGACCGCGTATTTCGAGCGCTGGCTGGCCTGGCCGGGCATTCTCGAGGTCGCCATCGTGCCGGTGCTGGTGGGCGTGCTGACGCTGTGGCTGGCGCGCGCGCTGACCTCGGGCAAGGGGCCGGACTGGCTGCCCTTCGTGCTGTCTCTGGGGCTGTTCCTGTTGTGCTTCGCGGGGCTTGGCGTGTCGATGTGGCCCTACGTGATCCCGCCCTCGGTGACGCTTCAGCAGGCGGCGGCGCCGGAGAGCTCGCAGCTCTTCATGCTGGTGGGCGCGGTGGTGCTGGTGCCGATCATTCTGGCCTACACCGCCTATGCCTACTGGGTGTTCCGCGGCAAGCTGAAGCCGGGCGAGGGCTATCACTGATGCCGGAGCGTCTGCGCAAGCTCGGGTGGTTCGTGGCGCTCTACCTCGGTGGTGTCGCCGTGGTGGGGGCGGTGGCCTACGCGATCCGGGCGGTGCTTCTGTAGCGGCGGGCAATCGGGTGCGCGCTGTGCGAGGCGAGGGGCTGATGCTGGAGCTTTTGGGCGGCCCCTCGCTCAAAGCACGCGCGGGATTGGTGCCACGGCCCCTGCGGGTCGCTGGGGTCAGTCGTTTGCGGCGAGGCCCGAGCGATCGGAAGCGCGGAATCAAGGCGAAGCCGCCGCGCCATCGCCGGCCCGCCCCCCGGGCTGG
>NZ_JBYNAH010000397.1:0-1969 GCF_059781815.1 Salipiger sp.
AAGCGCGCGCCGATATCCGAGCGCTCGCCGCCGCCGACGGTGATCCGGCGCGCGCCGGTGCTCACCTTGGGGCGCGCGTCCTCGCGGTTGAGGCGCTGCGACAGCTCGCGCAGGAGGCTCGGCAGGCTCGGCCCGTAGGCCTCGCCGGTTTCGGCGCCCGAGGAGACCACCGACAGGATGCGCAGCCGGTCGTTCTCGCGCACGAAGACCGGCGCGCCGGAAGAGCCGAAGGTCACGTCGCAGTCGAAGCCGAGGATGTCTTCGCGATAGCGCCGGGTGATCTCGCAATTGGGCTGGCGCGAGAGCACCTCCTCGCGCCCGCGCCCATAGGAGACGACGCTCACGCGGGTCCCGGGAGAGGAGGTCTCGTGCACCCGGAACGGGTCGGCCTCGGCGCTCGACACCGGCGCCTCGAGCTTGAGCAGCGCGACATCGGTTGCCACGGCGATTTCCGAGGTCATCGCATGGCCGGCCGCCAGCTCGGCGGTGTAGCGCTCGGGCACCGCCAGGCGCAGCACCCGTCGCTGGGTGATGGCGCTGCCGTGGTGGTATCCGGCGCGAAACACCATGCCGCGGACCGGCAGCGGCTGCCGGGTCGCGGAATCGTAGACGCAATGCGCCGCGGTCAGCACGAGATCGCGGGCGATCAGCGCGCCCGTGCAGAAACCGCCGGGCAGGTCGAGCCGCCCCACCGCCTCCCAGCCGAGCAGGTCGCCACGGCTTTCCATCACGTCGAACGCGGTGCGTTGCTGGGCGCCCGGCTGCGCGGTCAGGCCTGCGAGGGCGATGCCGGCGGCGGCGACATATCTCAGGGCGTTACGAATTTTGCCCCCGTTTCCCGCCGCATCCCGGCGTTCACTGTCTGTCGGACCCCGTCCGTATCCATCGCTGCGCGCAGCTCCGCCAGCGCGTCTTCGAGTTCTGCCCCGAGCGCCACCGGGCGGCCATCCGCCTCGGCCTTGGCCGAGATCACCGAGACGATCACCGGCGCGGACCTAGGGCCGGAGAAGACCGGCGAGCCGGAAGCGCCGAAATCCACCTCGCAGGACAGCACCATCATGCGGCTCTGCAGGTCGAGCACGCCGCAGAGCCCCTGCAGCGAGGGCGCCTCCGAGCGGTCATGGGCATAGGAGACTACGCTCACCTCGCTGCCGACCGCCGGGTACGACCCGGTGGCGAAAGGCCGGATGGTGGTGTTGCGGATCGGCAGCTGCAGCTCGATCAGCGCGATGTCGCTGCTGACCCGGTTGCCGTCCCTGGGCGCGGTGAAATCATAGGAGGGATGCGCCATCGCCCGGCGCACCCGCCGATAGGCGGCGGCGCGGCCATTGCGCCAGCCCGCAAGGAACTGGATCTTGTCGACCGGAATGCGCGCGCCGGTCTCGGCATCATAGAGGCAATGCGCGGCGGTAAGCACCAGATCCGGTGCGATCAGCGCGCCGGTACAGAACGCCTTTCCCGCCAGCTCGAGCCGGCCCACGGCCTCCCACGGGCGGCCGTCTTCGCGGCTCTGCATCGAGAACAGACTGCCTTCCGCCCATGCGGGAACGGACAGGCAAATCGCAAGGATCGCCAGTAATACACGCACCAAAACTTCCCCTTCTCACGTCCTTCGGGGATACCGGCGGTGTTTGTCAAAAATTGGGCGTAACGTGGCCCGTCACTCGCCTCGGCATCACTCCGCCAAGGCCCGCGGTTTCGGTCCGCCAGTCGCCCAGTCGAGCAGCTCCACCGTATGCACCACCGGCACCCCTGTGCCCGAGCCGATCTGCATCATGCAGCCGATATTGCCGGCGGCGATGATGTCGGGCTGTTTGGCCTCGAGCGTGCGCACCTTGCGCGCCTTGAGCTGCCCCGAGATCTCGGGCTGCAGCAGGTTGTAGGTGCCGGCGCTGCCACAGCAGAGATGGCTGTCGGCGGGCTCGACCACTTCGAAGCCAGCGCCCTTCAGAAGCGCCTTGGGGTGGGT
>NZ_JBYNAH010000229.1:0-8300 GCF_059781815.1 Salipiger sp.
CAGTTCGGGGTTCGGGCCGCCCTTCACCAGGCAGATGCCCGAGGGCATGGCGAAGATGCCTTCCTTGGGCGCGGCGAGGTCGACCGGCACGCCCTCGGCCTTGCGCGGCAGGGTGTAGGACGAGAAGTTGCCCGCAAGCATCGAGATCTCGCCCTGCTCGAGCAGGTTAAACGCCTGCGACATGGTGGTGTAGACCGACAGCAGGTTCGGCTTCAGCTCCTCGAGTTTGGCGAAAGCCGCGTCGACCTCGTATTGCGCTTCGGAGAAGGGCTTGCCCGAGCCCAGCATCGCCGCGACGAACATCGTCCACATGCCCTCGGTGTTCTGCAGCGACGGGATGATGATCTGACCGGCATTGGCGCTGTCCCAAAGCGCTTCCCACGACGGCACGCCCTCGGAAAAGTCGGTGTTGTAGGCCACCCCGGCCCAGGGCTGGACGTAGTTGCACCACATGCCGTCCATGTGCACCGCGTCGGGACGCAGGTCGGTCATGTTGGGCACCGCGTCGGCGGTGATCGGGCTCAGCAGGTCGGCCTCGACGGCCTGGATCATCACCGGGTCGTCCATCTGCACGACCGAGAGGTAGGGGGCATCCTTGTTGGACGACATCTTCTCGAGGTTGACCGAGGATTTCGTGCCCTCGAACAGGATGTCGGCGCCAATCGCCTCCTTCATGTGCGGGGCGACGATCTCTTCCATCCAGGCGGTGTGCGAGCCGGCGCAGCCGATGACGATTTCGCTGGACTGGGCGCGCAGGATCGACGGCGCGGCAAGGGTGCCGGCGGCGGCCATGGCCGAGGTCTGCAGCAGGGTGCGGCGGGTGAGGCCGGGTGTGTGACGAAGCTTCATGATGGTCCTCTCTGTTCCGGTAGCGGAGCATTTCGCGTGATCAAGGGTCGATTCTGGTGTCGACTTGCAAATGGAATGCCATTTGACTTAGCTCGAGTCGGCCGGGATCGCGTGGCACGAACGTGCGAAGAATCGGCCCTGAACACGAAGACATCAAAATTTGTGCAACGCGGAGCATCGGCGCTCCGTTTGGCAGCGAAAGGAAAACTCAAATGGCATCCCATTTAAGGAACGTCACTGTCCTGACCTCGGGCGCACCGGTCGCTGCCGGGATGGACCTCACCGTTGACGATGCCGGCATGATCACCGGGATCGGCCCTGACCTCGCGACGCCGGAGGCCGCAGAGGTGATCGATGCGGGCGGGGCGCTCTGCCTGCCGGGCCTCGTGAACAGCCACAATCATTCCCCGCTGATGATCGTGCGCGGCATGGTCGAGGATCGGGGCTTTGCCCCGGCCTATATTCCGGGCGTGCCGCAGGGCCATTGGCTATCCGACGAAGAAAGCCTCGCGCTGGCGCGACTGGGGGTGCTCGAAATGCTCTGCGCGGGCGCGACCACCATCGTCGACTACTACCGCTGCCCCGAGGCGCTGGCCCGCGCGGCTGACGAGCTTGGCCTGCGCGCCATGGTCGGCGGACGGGTGATGGACATGGACACGGCGGCGCTGGCGGAAGGACGCTTCGAGCGCACCCCGGCGCTCGGCGAGGAGACGCTGCGCGCGGCGCTCGATCTGGTGGACAAATGGGACGGGCACGACCGCATCGGCACAATCCTCGCGCCACATGCGCCCGACAGCTGTTCGCGCGAGATGTTCGTGCAGATCCGGGCGCTTGCGGAGCGCAGCGGCAAGCAGGTCCACACCCATCTCAGCCAGTCGCAGATGGAGGTGGATCAGCTTCTCGCGCGCGAGGGGATGACGCCGACAGAGTTTCTCGACGATCTCGGGCTGCTGTCGCCCGACCTGATCGCGGCGCATTGCATCTTCATGTCCGACAGCGACATCGCCCGCTTCGGCGCCGCCGGCGCCGTGGTCGCCCATGCGCCCATCGGCAATGCCAGCTTTGGCGCGGCGGCCCCGATCAAGGCGCTTCAGGCGGCGGGGGCGCGGATCACGCTCTGCACCGACACCAAATCCGCCGACATGTTCGAGGCGATGCGCATGGCCATTGCCTCGGCGCGCTGGCGCGCCGGGATGTCGTTCGATTTCAACGCTCTGGAGGTGTTCGGCTGGGCCACTGTCGCCGGGGCGGAGGCGCTGAAGGGCCATGGCGCGACCGGGCAGCTGCGGGTCGGAGATCCCGCCGACCTGATCCTGCTCGATCCGCTGGCGCCGAACCTGCGCCCGGTGATCGACGGCTTCGGCGTGGTGGCGCATTCCGCCTCGGCCGGCAACGTGACCGATGTCATGGTGCAGGGCGAGTGGCTGATCCGCGACCGCGCGCCGACCCGGGTCGATGCGGCCGAGATCGTGGCCGAGGCGCAGCGCGTCGCAGAGGGGCTCTGGGCCCGGGCCGAGGCGGGCTGAGCCGTCAGAGCAGGGCGGCGACGGTGGCGCCGGTGTGCAGCAGGTGCTGCCGCCAGATCCGACCGGCGCTGTCCGCATCGCCCGCGCGCAGCGCCCGCATCAGCTCTTCATGTTCCGCGACCGCTTCCTGCAGGCGCTCGGGCTTCATGATCGCCAGAAAACGACCGCGACGGGCACGGGCCATCAGTTTGCGGTGGGTCTCGGTGACAATGGGATTGCCGCAGGCCTCGACGATCAGGTCGTGGATTTCAGAATTGGTGTCGAAGTAATCCGAGTGGTTGCCGATCTTGTGGTAGGTCAGCATCCGGTCGTGCATCTCTTCCAGCCGGTCGAGGGTCTCGGGGTCGATGCGCTCGGCCAGCCGCTCGGCGGCCAGACTCTCGAGAGAGGCGATCACGTCGAACAGCGCCAGCGCTTCCTCGGCGCCGTATTGCAGCACCTGCGCGCCCTTGTTGCGCGAGATGGTGATCAGCCCGTCGGCATCGATCAGCTTCAGCGCCTCGCGCACGGGCGTGCGCGACACCTCGAGCTCGGCCGAGATCGTGCGTTCGACGATCCGCGAGCCGGGCGGGTAGACGCCCTTGACGATGCGGTCGCGGAGAATGTCCGCAACCCATTGCGCGGTCGCCGTTGCGCTTTCCGGTCTCTGTGTGGGGGCGGTGTCTGCAACCATGTCAAATGCCTTGGCGAACGCTTCGCTGATATGGCATGCCATTCTGGTGCAGCGCCAGAGGAAATCAAGCGCATGGTATCGCAGCCCGACCCGGAGGGGCGGACGCGTGGCGACCTCAGGTGTCGAGTGACTGGGCCAGCGTGAGCAGGGCGGGTTCGCTGCCGCGATCTCCGACCAGCTGCATGCCGACGGGAAGACCGTCCGAGAGGCCGGCGGGAAAGGCGAGGCCCGGCAAGCCGGCCGCGTTGACCCAGCCGGTATAGACCGCGTGGCCGCGCGGCCCGACGCTCTGGTCCTCGATGCGCTCGGGGTAGACCTCGGTCGCGGGCCAAGGCGGCGCGGCGGCGGTCGGCATCAGCACGGCATCATGCCCCCAGAGGCCGCGCACCGCTTCGCGCAGGGCGAAGACCCGAGTCAGCGCTTCGTAGAGTGTCACCGCGCTGACCTCGGCGCCGCGGCGGGCCATGTCGCGGTACTTCTCCGCCGCGGCCGCCAGCACCGGCGGGTCGCGCCATGCGAGGTGGGCGAGGCCGATCTCGGCCATCTGGGCCCAGACCTCGTTGAGCGGGGCCAGATCGAGCGGCAGCCCGCCGGTGACCACCTCGTGACCGAGTGCCGTGAGGCGCGCGACGGTCTCGGCAAAGGCCGCACGGATGCCCGCGTCGCAGGGCGCGCCGGCGATGCGCTCGACCGCGAGGATGCGCAGCAGGCGCGGCTCGGGGCGATAGGGGCTGCGCGACAGCACCGCGTGGAACAGCGCGAGGTCGCGGGCGGAGCGGGTGATCGGGCCGACGGTCTCGAAATCGAGCAGCACCTGCGCGAGCCCGCCGCCGCGGCGCACGCTGCCGATGCCGGGCTTCAACCCCCAGAGCCCGGTATAACCCGCCGGGCGCCTGATCGAGCCGCCGCCATCGGTCCCGAGCCCAGCGACCGCCATCCCGGCGGCCACCGCGGCGACCACGCCGCCCGAGGAGCCGCCCGGCGTCAGCGTGGGATCGAAGGGGTTGCGGGTCACGCCGAAGGTGAGGTTGCCGGTGTAGCCCTCGACGGCAAACTCGGGCGTATTGCCCTTGCCGAGCACGATGGCGCCGGCCTCGCGCAGGGCGGCCACCGGCAGCTCGTCATGGTCGGGCACCCTCCGGCCCAGTTCGGCATTGCCCCAGGCGGCGGGAAGTCCGGCGGAGACGAGGTTGTCCTTGATGATCACCGGCACCCCGTCGAGCGGCCCCGAGGGGCGCCCCGCGGCCCAGCGGTCGCGGGCGGCGCGGGCGAGGTCGAGGGCATCGTCGGCGCGGGCGGAATAGGCGTTGAGCCCGGGATCGAGCCGCGCGATGCGCTCGAGATGCGCTTCGGCGACGGTCAGCGGATCGGTCGCGCCGCTGCGGTATCCGTCGAGCAGGGCGGTGGCGTCGGGGACGGTGTTCATCTGATCGAGCGGGCTCATCGTCCGATTGCCTCCGGCAGCCAGGTTGCGATTGCGGGCCAGAAGATCAGCGCCGAGGTGAAGAGCAGCATCAGCGCGGCATAGGGCACGGCGCCGGCCACCACGTCGGTGAACGGGCCCTTGTCCCCGCGCACCCCGTGCACGACGTAGAGGTTCATGCCGACCGGCGGCGTGATCATGCCGAGCTCGCACATGAGCACTACGAAGATGCCGAACCACACCGGATCGATCCCGGCGGCGACGATGATCGGCACCACGATCGGGATGGTCAGCACCTGCATCGAGAGCACGTCCATGAACATGCCGAGGATCAGGTAGAACACCATCAGCACGAAGAGCAGCTCGACCGGCGTCAGCCCCAGCCCGTCGACCCAGCGCGACATCACCCCGGTGATGCCGCCAAGCGCCAGCGTCACGTTGAGGGTGAAGGCGGCCACGATGATCAGGAGGATCATACCGGTGGTCTTGGCGGTCTTGCGAAAGCAGGTGTCGAGGAAGGCGAGGCTGAGCTTGCCCTCGTACCAGACGAAGCCAAGCGCCACGATCACCGCCAGCGCGGCGCTTTCGGTGGGGGTCGCGATGCCGAGATAGATCGAGCCCATGACGATCAGGAACACGGTGGCGGCGGGCACGAGATGCCTCAGCGCGCGCAGCTTCACCCCGAGGGGCACATGCGCGTCCTGGAACTCGCCGCCGGGGGCGAGAATGTCCTGCGCCGCGATGAAGGCCATGAACAGCAGGGTCAGCAGGATGCCCGGGATGATGCCGGCAAGAAAGAGCTGCCCCACCGAGACGCTGGCCAGCGAGCCGTAGACCAGCAGGTTGACGGAGGGCGGGATCAGGATGCCGAGCGTACCGCCGGCGGCCAGCGAGCCCAGCGAGCGCGACGGGCGGTAGCGGCGCTCGGTCAGGGCGGGCAGGGCCACGGTGCCGACGGTGGCGGCGGTGGCGACCGAGGAGCCCGAGGTCGCGGCAAACAGCGAGCAGCAGCCGATATTGGTGTGCAGGAGCCCGCCGGGCAGACGCCCGAGCCACAGCGCCAGCGTGGCGTACATGCGGTCGGCGAGGCCCGAGCGCAGCAGCAGCTCGCCCAGCAGGATGAAAAGCGGGATGGCGGTCAGTACGGGCTCGTTGGAGGTGCCCCAGAGCACCGGCCCCATGCTTTTCAGCAGGACCGGCCCGTAGAGGATCATGCCCCCGGCCACGCCCATGGCGACCATCACGGTGGCGACCGGCAGGCCGGCCAGAAGCAGGCCCATCATCACGATGAAGCCGAGGAAGACGTCGATAATGCTCATGTCAGCGGCCCTGAAGCTGTTCGAGCTCTTCGGAAAGCTCGTCTTCGGCGGTCTTGGGGTTGAACTCCTCGGCCAGTTGCCGGTGGCGGCCGGCGAGGAACAGGCGGGTGGCGCGCCACGCCATGACGAAGGAGCAGAGCGCAAACACGGCGAGCCCGGCATACCAGGCCGATTGCGGCCAGATCAGCGGCGTGCGCCACGGCGTCGCGGCGGTCGAGCCGTAGGCCATGGTGTCGGCGATCACGAACCAGCCGACATAGAGGAAGAACAGGCCCAGCACGCCGAGCGAGATCACCGAAAGCCAGTCGACCAGCGCCTGCAGCTTCACCGGGAAGCGCGCGTGCAGCACGTCGATGCGGATGTGGGCCCGGTCGATCATCGCGACGATGAAGGCGAGCGAGGCGCCGAGGGCGAGGATGTAGCCCCCGAGCTCGTCGGCGCCCTGCAGCGAGGTGTTGAAGAGCTTCCGCAGCACCGTCTCGAGCGCGACGAAAGCGGACAGGAACAGCAGCGACCATCCGAAGAGGCGGCTGATCCAGGTGGCAAGACGGTCCATGATACGCTCCGAAAGGTGGCGGGAAGGAGAGACGGGCAGGCCATCGGGCCCGCCCGTCGGGTGAGCTTACATGTTCTTGCCGGCGCCGACGGTTTCCATCCACGCTTCGGAGCAGCCCGGGTTGGTGGCGTCGCAGACCTCTTTCCACGCCGGGAAAGAGACGTTGGGCACTGCGGTCCCGACCAGCTCCTTGTCGGCGGCGGTGGGCTCGACCAGCGTGAGGTCGTACTTGGTGCCGGTCTCGCAGGGCTCGGCGCCGGTGTTGCAGTTCACCGCGTCGGTGAACAGCTCTTCCGAGTATTCCCAGATCCGGCCGACGAGCGCATCGAAGCCGGATTGCAGCTTGTCCTGCTGCTCGGGCGAGAGCGCGTTCCAGGTGTCGAGGTTGATGCCGTAGCCGTTCATCGCGAGCTGGAAGGCGATCGGCAGGGTGTAGGAGCTGACCTCGGGCCAGCCGGCGGAGTTCGCCGAGGACGGGCCGGTGATGGCGCAGTCGACCACGCCGCGGGCCAGCGACTGCTGCACCTCGGGGAAGCCGATCGGCACCGGGGTGCCGCCGACGAGGCTGACGAACTCGGCGAGGTTCTGGTCATAGACCCGGACCTTCAGGCCCTTGAGATCGGCGAGCGAGGCGATCTCGGGCTCGCAGAACAGCACCTGCGGGCCGAACGGCCAGACGCCAAGCAGCTTGGTGTTGAACTTCTCCTGAAGCTGGGCGTCGACGACCGGGGCAAAGGCCTCGACGGTCGCCTTGCCGGTCTCGTAATCCGGGTTCAGGCCGACGAGATCGAGGCCGAGGATGGTCGGCTCGTCGCGCGACACCTGGCTCAGGCGCAGCGACACGATGTCGAAGAGCCCGCCCTTGAGGATGCGCAGCTGCTCGGTGTCCTTGATGCCGGTGACGTCGACGGGCTGGTAATCGGCGGTAAAGCCCTCGAGGCCGGTTTCGGCGGCGAAGTTCTCGAAGAACGGCTGTTCGACGTTCTTCTGGATCAGGCCGGTGGCGACGGGCTGGCCCATCACGCGCAGCGACTCGGCGCCGGCAGGCACAGCGAGGACGGCCAGCGCCGCGGCGCAGGTTGCGATCTTGCGGATCATGTCTTGGTCTCCTTGAAGGGTGTCTGTCGTAAAGGTCAGTGGGTACTGATGACGTCGAGGCTGGCGACGCGCTGGAACACGCTCCCCCAACCGGTGATGCGCGCCGGGTCGAGCCCCGTCTCGCGCAGGCAGTGGGCCGCCGTGACGGCGACGGAGTCGAGCACCGGGATGCCGGTGGCAGCCTCGATGCGCTCCGCGACGGGGGCGCCGCGGAAATTCGTGCAGACGATGGCGATGGCGTCGGGCCGCGCCTGTGCCACCTGCTCGATCATTGCACCGACCTGCGCGGGGGCATAGGTGCCAAAGTTGTAATTCACGCTTTCCTCGAGCCGCGCCTCGGCGACGATCTCGATGCCCTGTTTGGCATAGTTGGCGGCAATCCGGCCCTGGATTTCGCCGATATAGGGCGTGACGAGCCCCAGCCGGCGCACGCCCATGTCGCGCAACAGCGCATCATAGGCGAGCATGGTCGAGGTGGCGGGCACGCCGGTGCGCTCGGTGATCGCGGCGCAGAGCTCGCGGTCCTTCTCAAGACCGAGCCACGAGGCCGAGGTGCCGTTCCACGCGA
This sequence comes from Salipiger sp., assembly GCF_059781815.1. NCBI lineage: Bacteria > Pseudomonadati > Pseudomonadota > Alphaproteobacteria > Rhodobacterales > Roseobacteraceae > Salipiger > Salipiger sp. The sequence goes on from NZ_JBYNAH010000229.1 coordinate 8,013, forward strand.
TGACATGCGGGTTGGCCTCTGCCAGCCGCTCGGCAGCCTCGAGGATCGGCTCGAGGGTGAACTGCGACTGCGAGGCGCCCGACATCGAGATCTCGACCACGCGAAAGCGGCCAAAATGGGCGCTGGCCTCGTCGCCAAAGGGCGCGAGCATGGCCGAAGTATAGGGCTCGAGCACGGTATTGGACGAGGGGGTCAGCATGCCGATGCGGCGGCCGTCGAGGCGCGGAAAGCTCATGCGAGGCATCCTCGGGCAGCAGGGAGGGCAGGGGCGGTCGGCATTGCGGGTTG
>NZ_JBYNAH010000230.1:0-8270 GCF_059781815.1 Salipiger sp.
CGGCCCCGGCCGCCACCACCGCCGCCGCCACCGCGACGACGGCGCGGGCCGCCCTCGGTGAGCTCGGTCGGCGCGTCGCCGGAAGCGACGGGGATGTCGATCTTCATCAGCTTCTGGATCTGGCGCAGCAGATCGGCCTCATCGGGCGCGCAGAAGGCGATCGCCTCGCCCTCGCGGCCGGCGCGGGCGGTGCGGCCGATGCGGTGCACGTAGTTGTCGGGCACTTCCGGCAGGTCGTAGTTGACCACATAGGCCACGCCCGGGATGTCGATGCCGCGGGCGGCCACGTCGGTGGCGACGAGCACGTTGATCTCGCCGTCGCGGAACGCCTTGATGGCGCGGTCGCGCTGGCCCTGGCTCTTGTTGCCATGGATCGAGGCGGCGTTGTAGCCATCGGCCACCAGCCCCTTCATCAGCCGCTCGGCGCCGTGCTTGGTGCGGGCGAAGACCAGCGTCAGCGACTCGTCATCGCGGCCCAGCACCTCTCGCAGCTTCGACGGCTTGCCGGCCTTGTCGACGAAATGCACCGACTGGGTGATCTTGTCGGCGGCCTTACCCGGGGGCGAGACCTGCACCCGGCGCGGGTTGGTCAGGTAGGCGGAGGACAGCTCTTCCATCTGCTTCGGCATGGTGGCCGAAAACAGCATGGTCTGGCGCGGCGTGCCGAGCTGCGGCGCGATGCGGCGCAGGGCGTGGATGAAGCCCATGTCGAGCATCTGGTCGGCCTCGTCGAGCACCAGCTGGCGCACGGTCGACAGATCCACCGCCTTGCGGTCCATCAGGTCGATGAGGCGGCCCGGCGTGGCGACGAGAATGTCAGTGCCGCGGCTCAGAAAGTTGATCTGGCGGTTGATCGACTGGCCGCCGACCACGGTGCCGACGCGCAGCTTGGTGCCATCGGTGAGCTGACGCAGGCTGTCGGCGATCTGGTTGACCAGCTCGCGGGTCGGTGCCAGCACCAGCGCCTTGACGGTCTTGGGCGCGGGCTTGCCGGGCTGGGCCAGCAGACCGTCGATCAGCGGCAGGCCGAAGGCCAGAGTCTTGCCGGTGCCGGTCTGGGCGAGGCCGAGCACGTCATGCCCCTCGAGCGCCAGCGGGATGGCCTGGTTCTGGATCGGGGTCGGCTCGGAAAAGCCGTTGCGCTTCAGGGCTTCGGAGAGGGTCGGCGCGAGGCCGAGCATGTCGAAATCGAACAAGAGATATCCTTTGTCGGGCCGCACGGCCCTTCCTCGGGCACGGATACGGCGTACGAACCTGCCGCCCGGGACGGGCGACATGGTCAGGGTGCGGCGCGGCCTCGGGACAGGCGGGCGTTTCCCGCGCCATCCGGCCGTCGCATCGAGAACCCTGCGTGATGGGGAAATCGGTATTGGCAACGCTGATGCGCCCGACGGGGAAGCGATCTCCCCAATGGCGCGGCTAGCTCACGCGGCAGCGCAGCGTTACCGGTCCCAAATGGGGCTTTGCGCCCCATCTGTCAAGCTTTGTCAGGAGACGAGGCCGGGAAAGCCGAAACCGCGCTCGAGCACTTCGCCCGCGTCGCAGAGCACATCCTCGCGCCACGGCGCTCCGATCAGGTGCACGCCCGACGGCACGTGATCGACCACGCCCGAGGCCACCGCGATGCCCGGCAGCCCCAGCGCCGGGAAGGCGATCTGCGGCAGCTGCGCCTCCCAGAGCCGCGCCACGGCGTCGCCGCCGGCGAGGTCGGCATCCTGCTTGAAAGGCAGTTCGGCGGAGACCGGCATAAGCACCACCGGGTAGTCCTGCAGGAAGTGGCGCCAGTGCCGGGCCAGCGTGGCGCGGCGCTGGAACACCTCGCCGAAGCGCTTGGCGTCGATGGCCTCGGCGCGGGGCGCGTAATGCTCGAGCAGCGCGATGGCGCCGGGGTCGCCCTCCTCGTGGGCCATGCGCAGCTTGGTGGCGTGGTCGTCGGAGAGCCAGAGATCGATCTGCAGCTCCACCGCCTCGCGGATCTCGGGCACCTCGCCCGGCTCGTCCACCTGCCAGCCGGCGGCGCGGAAGATCGCCGCGGCGCGGTCGAGATCCTCGAGGATGCGCGGATCGGGGTCGATCCCGCCCGGGCGCTTCACCAGCGCCACCCGGCGGCGATAGGCCGGGCCGTTGAGCGGCACCGGCGCGCTCCAGACATCCTCGGGCGCGTAGCCCGCCATGCCCTCAAGCCCCAGCCGCAGGTCGTCGACCCGGCGCGCCAGCGGCCCCGAGACCGCCATGATCTGCGGCCCCACGCCCCGGTCGCCGGAGGAGGCGTTGAACATCGGCACCCGGCCCAGCGTCGGACGCAACCCCTGCACGCCGCAGGCATAGGCGGGATAGCGGATCGAGCCGGCGATGTCGGTGCCGTGGCCGATATGGCCCATGCCGGTCGCCACCGCGGCCCCTGCCCCGCCCGACGAGCCGCCGGCGGTCAGCGCGTCGTTATGCGGGTTCTTGGTGTCGCCGTAGAAGCCGTTGGTGGTGAACCAGCGATAGGAGAAGGCCGGCGTGTTGGTGCGGCCGATGACGATGGCATCCTTCTCGCGCAGGTGGCGCAGGAAGGGCGCATCCTCGGTCGCCATCACGTCCTTGAAGATGCGGCAGCTGTTGGTCGAGGCATAGCCCGCCTGATCCGAGAGCACCTTGATGGTCACCGGCACGCCCGCCAGCGCCCCCACCGTCTCGCCCCTGGCGATGCGCGCGTCGAGCGCCTCGGCCTCGGCCATGGCATCGGCGCCGCAATCCTGGATGATCGCGTTCACCCTCGGGTTCATCTTCGCCACGCGGTCGAGCGTGTCGCGGATGACCGAGGCGGCGGAGAGCGTGCCGGAGCGGACGCGGGCCGAGAGTTCGCGGGCGGAGAGGTCGTTGGGATCGGTGGTCATGGCGTCCTGCGGGGAGAGGAGGAGGAGGAGAGGATCAGGCGGGCACGAGCGCGCGCATCCGGTCGCGGATGCCGCGCACGACGAAGGTCGCCTCGGGGATCGAGGCCACATGCGGGGTGATGAGCACCTTGGGATGGCCCCAGAGCGGGCTGTCCGCCGGCAAGGGCTCGGTGTCGAAGACATCCAGCGAGGCGCCGCAGAGATGGCCCTCGTCGAGCACATCGAGAAGCTGCGCCTCGTCGACCTGCCCGCCGCGCCCCATGTGGATGAGCGCCGCGCCCTTCGGCAGCTTGCTCAGGAAGGCTGCGTCGATCAGCCCCTTGGTCTGCTCGGTCAGCGGCAGCACGTTGACCAGCATGTCGGTCTCGGCGAGGAAGGCGTCCATCTGGCCGTCGGTGAAGTGGCGCACGCCGGGCTCGGGCGGCTTGGGCTGAGAACGCGCAAAGGCCGAGACCGGGTAGCCCAGCGCCATCAGGCCCTTGGCAATGGCGCGGCCCATATGGCCAAAGCCCAGCACCCCCACGCGCTTGTGGGTCGGCGACAGGCCGGTCAGCACCCGGTCCCAGACCGCGTCGCGCTGCTGGGAGACGTATTGCGCCATGTGGCGGTGATGCCAGTGCACGTGGAAGGCGGCGAAGCCTGCCATCTGCAACGCCTGGTCGGCATCCTCAACGCGGAAGACCGGCACGCCCTCGGGCAGCGACGGGCAGGCGTCGATGGCATCGGTCCCGGCCCCGGCGGAGAACACCGCTTTCAGGTTCGGATAGGGCGCGAAGGCATCATCGGCCGGGCGGAAGGTGAAGACGAAAGACACCTCCTCGGGCCGGGTCACGTCTCCCGGGCGCAGGATGGTGATCTCGGGCGCCTCGGTGGCGAAGACCGGGCTGAAGCGGTCGAACATCTCGAACGCGGTGTTGGTGACGACGCCGATCATGCTCAGGCGGCTCCCTGCTGGTCCCAGTCGGCGCCGGGCACGGCGGCGAGAAGTTTGCGGGTGTAATCCTGCTGCGGGTTCAGGAAGATGTCGTGCACCGTGCCGATCTCGACCAGCTTGCCCTTCTGCATCACCGCGATGCGGTCGCAGAGCTGCGCCGCGACGCGCAGGTCGTGGGTGATGAACAGGATCGACAGCTCGAGCTTCTCGCGCAGCTCGCGCAGCAGGTCGAGCACCTGCGCCTGGATCGACACGTCGAGCGCCGAGACCGCCTCGTCGGCGATGATCAGCTCCGGGTCCATGGCAAGCGCGCGGGCGATGCCGATGCGCTGGCGCTGGCCGCCGGAGAACTCGTGCGGGAAGCGGCTGGCGGCATCGGCGCCAAGCCCCACGATCTCGAGCAGCTCGCGTGCGCGGGCCTCGGCCTCCTTGCGGGGGATGCCGCGGGTGATCGGGCCGTCGGTGATCGCGCCCATGATGCGCTGACGCGGGTTGAGCGAGGCATAGGGATCCTGAAACACCATCTGGACCTTGTGGCGCTGCTTGCGCAGCTCCTCGTCCGACAGCGCCGCGAGGTCCGTGCCGCCGACCATCACCTGCCCGCCATCGGGGGTTACGAGCCGCACCGCGGTGCGCCCAAGCGTCGACTTGCCCGAGCCGCTCTCGCCCACGAGCCCCAGCACCTCGCCGCGCGCCACCGTGAGCGAGACATCGTCGACCGCGCGCACCTCGCGCACCGGTTTGAACAGGCCGCCGCCGGTGCGGTAGACCTTGCGCAGCCCCTTGATCTCGAGCGCCGGCGTCTCGGAGAGCTGCCGCGCCTCGGGCAGCTTGCCGGTCGGGATCGCCTCGAGCAGGCGCTTGGTGTAATCGTGTTGCGGGTTTTCGAGCACCTCGGCCGCCGAGCCGCGCTCGACCACCTTGCCCATGCGCATGACGATGACCTGATCGGCGATCTCGGCCACCACGCCGAAATCATGGGTGATGAACATCACCGCCATGCCGCGCTTTTCGCGCAGGTCGAGGATCAGCTTGAGGATCTGCGCCTGCGTGGTCACGTCGAGCGCCGTGGTCGGCTCGTCGGCGATCAGCAGCTTCGGCTCGAGCGCCAGCGCCATGGCGATCATCGCCCGCTGCCGCTGCCCGCCCGAAAGCTGGAACGGGTAGGCGCGGATGATCTTCTCGGGGTCGGGCAGCTGCACCTCGCGGATCAGCGCCAGCGCCTTCTCGCGGCGCTCGGACTGCGTGTAGCGGTCATGTGCGGCAAACACCTCGACGATCTGGTCGCCGATGCGCATCAGCGGGTTCAGCGCCGTCATCGGCTCCTGGAAGATCATCGCCATGCTGGCGCCGCGCAGCGCCTGCTTCTCGGTCTCGGGCAGGCGGATCACGTCGCGCGCCTCGAACATGGCGCGCCCGGCCTTCACATTCACGCCCGGCGGCAAGAGCCCCATCAGCGCGTTGGCGGTCATCGACTTGCCGGAGCCGGACTCGCCCACCACGCAGAGGATCTCGCCCTTCTCGATGGCCATACTCACATCCTCGACCGCGAAGGGGCGATCCGCGCCCTCCGGCAGGCCGATGGTGAGGTGTTCGATGGAAAGTGTCGTGCTCATGCCTTGCCCTTCCGGGAGAGGTGCGGGTTCAGCGCGTCGTTGAGACCTTCGCCGATGAGGTTCAGCGCCAGCACCGTGATGACGATGGCGATGCCGGGGAAGAAGCTCAGCCACCAGGCCGAGCGGATCACCGTGCGCGCGGCGCCGATCATGTAGCCCCAGCTCATGGCGTTGGGATCGCCGAGGCCGAGGAAGGAGAGCGAGCTTTCCAGCAGGATCGCGGTGGCGACCATCAGCGAGGCCATGACGATGATCGGCGAGACCGTGTTGGGCAGCACCTGCCGCACCAGGATGCGCGGCTTCGACAGGCCCGCCAGCGTCGCGGCATCGACGAATTCGCGCTTGCGCACCGACATCACCTCGGCCCGCACGAGGCGCGCCACCGGCGGCCAGGAGACGATGGCGATGGCCAGCGTGATCGAGGCCAGCGTCGGCTCGAAGATCGCCACCAGCACGATGGCCAGCGCGAAGTTGGGGATGGTCTGGAAGAACTCGGTGAAGCGCATAGCGCCTTCATCGACATAGCCGCCATAGAACCCGGCGAGCGCCCCCAGCGGCACCCCGATGAGCAGCGCCACCAGCGTCGAGACCAGCCCGACCAGCAGCGAGACCCGCGCGCCGTAGGCGAGCTGCGCGGCCACGTCGCGGCCCAGCGTGTCGGTGCCGAGCGGCAGGCTGTCCATGCTGAACGGCGCGAGGAACGGGCGCTGCACCATCTGCCAGGGCGTGTTGGCAAAGATCAGCGGCGCGAAGATGGCGATCAGGATGACGGCGGCCAAGAGGACGACCCCGACCATCGCGCCGATATTGCTTCTGAAACGTTTCCACATGGCTCAGGCCCTCGCTCCGATCCGGGGATCGACGATCCGGTAGACGATGTCGGTCACGATGTTGAACAGGATGACCATGGCGGCCGAGACGAGGAACACGCCGAGGATGGTGTTGTAATCGCGCGCGGCGAGGCTCTCGAACATCAGCCGGCCGATGCCGGGCCAGGCAAAGACCGTCTCGGTCAGCACCGCGCCGCCGACGAGCTGCCCCGCCTGCAGGCCGGCCAGCGTCACCACTGGCAGGATGGCGTTGCGCAGGATATGGCGACGGCGGATCACCGCGCCCGAGAGGCCCTTGGCCTTGGCGGTCTTGACGAAATCGGCGGTCGAGACCTCGAGCATCGAGGCCCGCGTCATGCGCATGTAGACCGCCATGAAGAACAGCCCCAGCGTCAGCGCCGGCAGGATCAGGTGCTTGAGGATGTCGATGGCGCGGGCAAAGCCCGAGTAATCGGCGCCCACGGTCTCGTAACCGAAGCCGGGCAGCCAGCCGAGCCAGACCGAGAACACCAGCACCGCCATCAGCGCCAGCCAGTAGAGCGGCGTCGCGTAGAACAGCAGCGCCAGCGTGGTCAGCAGCGAGTCCGACACCTTGCCGACGCGGGCGGCGGCGGCGACGCCCAGCGCGATGCCGCAGGTCAGCGAGATCACGAAGGCGGTCAGGGTCAGCAACAGCGTCGCCGGCAGCCGCTCGGCGATCAGGTCGATCACCGGGGCGCTCTGGCGGAAGGAATAGCCAAGATCCAGCTGCACGATGCCGGCGATGTACTTGCCGAGCTGCACGTAGAGCGGCTGGTCAAGGCCGAAGCGTTCGCGCAGCTGCGCGATCATCTGCTCGTCGGCCGCGCCCGCCTCGCCTGCAAGCACCACCGCCGGGTCACCCGGCGCCGCGTGCAGCAGACAGAAGTTCAGGACAGCGATGGCGAGCAGCGTGAGTGCCGCCTTCGCGAGCCGCGAGAGGATTGCGATGAGAATGGTCATGCGTCCTCGGGGGGAATTAGTTTCCCGAGGCACCGCTCACGGGGAGGGAGCGGTGCCTCGAGGTCAGGCCGGCCAAGGGACAGCCGGCCCGATCCGGGAGAGTTACTTCTCGATCCAGGCGTTGCGCGGGCCGTCGTTGATCCCGATGCCGGTGGTCACGAGGTCCTTGATGTCGCAACGGTAGATGGTCGGGAACTCGAGCTCGAGCAGCCAGGCCACGGGCACGTCGTCGACGATCTCTTTCTGGATCTCGTCATAGGCCGCCTGACGCTCTTCCGGCGAGATCATCGTCGCGGCGGCGAACCACTTGGCGTCGAGCTCGGGGTTGTCATAGCCCTCGACGTTGTTCCACGGGCTGCCCTTCTTGATGCGGTCGGCGGTGTAGTTGCGCGACACGCCCAGCGCGGGATCGCCGTACTGGTAGAGATAGGTGAACGCCATGTCGTAGTCCCACTGGGACGTCTTCTCGTTCCAGCCGGCCACGTCGGTGCTGTCGATCGACACGTTGATGCCGACCTCGTTCAGGTTCTGACGGATGGCCTCGGCCCAGCGCTGCCAGGTCTCGCCATAGGGCAGCGGCAGCAGGCGGACCTCTTCGCCGTCGTAGCCCATTTCCTCGAGCAGCTCTTTCGCCTTGTCGGGGTTGTGGTCGTAGATCGTCACGTCGTCGGAGTAGAAGTTGGTCTTCGACGAGACCGGGCCGGTGGCGACATTGCCAAAGCCGTTCCACACCACGTCGCGCTGGAAGTCGCGGTCCATGGCGTACATCACCGCCTGGCGGAAGCGCACGTCGCTGGTCGGGCCTTCGCGGTTGTTGAGCCACATCCAGGCGTGCGGCGCGAAGAATTCCCAGCCCGAGCCGGTCGAGCAGACATTGTCCATCTCGGTCAGGCGCGGCACGTCCCAGTTCTCGACCGAGCCGCCGGGTAGCACGTCGACCTCACCGGTCTCGAAGGCCACGGCGCGCGCGGCGGCATCCGGGTTCACACGGTTATATTCATCGTCGAGTTAGTGTAGACTTTATACA
>NZ_JBYNAH010000231.1:0-8237 GCF_059781815.1 Salipiger sp.
GGGTTGCGCGGCGGCCGGCGTCCGCATCGCGGGGGGGCGCGCCGCGGCGCGGCGCGCGGCCTGTGACGAGCGTGTCGCGCCCTACAGTGTCGCGTCTGCGAGAGACGCGCGTGCCGGAGTGGTGCCTGTTCCGATCGCGCGGGGCGCGTCAGCCCATCGCGGCGACGAGCGCCGTCAGCGCCGCGGCGGGGTCGTCCTGCGACCAGATCTCCTCGCCGATGCCGAAGAAATCGGTGACCGGGGTGAGCTTTGCCACGAGCTCGGCGGTGAGCCCGCCCTCGGCCACCACCGGCAGCTCGATCATCTGCGACCACCATTCGAAGAGATCGGGCTCGGCCAGCGTGCCGTCGCCCAGCGAGGCGCCGCCCACCGGGCCGAAGGAGACATAATCGGCGCCGTTCTCGCCGGCGGTCATGCCGTCATGGCGCGAGGCGCTGCAGAAGGCGCCGACGATGGCGTCGGGACCGAGCTCCTTGCGCGCCAGCCGCACCGAGCGCGCGCCGTCGGTCAGATGCACCCCGTCGAGCCCCAGACGCTGCGCCAGCACCACGTGGGTGTCGATCACCAGCGCCACGTCATGGGCATGGGCGACCTCGCGCACCGCGTCGGCGGCGCGCATGATGCGGTCCTCGTCGCGGGTTGCCAGCGCCAGCCGGATGCAGGCGATCGGCGCCGCCTTCAGCACCGCGTCGAGCTGCGCCGGGAAGGCGGAGAGATCGAACTCCGGCGGGGTGATCAGGTAGAGCTGGGGCAGATCGGTCTCGGCCATGAGGGTATTCTCCGGAAAGCTCCGGCGTCCATACACCGAGTGGCGCAGCGGTGCCAAGGGCTTGCCGCAGATCCCCTGTCAGGGCGGCGGGTTCATTTCGGATCGAGCCTGGCCACGAAGCGCAGCGCCATGGCGGTGAGCCGGGCGCGCAGGGCGTCATCGGCGATGCCCTCGTCGTCCAGCGTCACGAAGCCGCCCATGACCCGCGCGCCCAGACGCATGCGGTCGGTGTGGGGAAGGGTGAGCGCCTCCGCGACCTGCTCCTTGCCGACCCGGTAGAGGGCGTGATCGCGAAAGCTGCCGCCGATCATGTGGCCTCGGGTGGTGAAACAGAGCCCGCCGAACATCGCGATCTCGCGCAGGTCGGGTATGCCGTCGAGATCGGCACGCAGGGTCTCGGCAAGGCCTTCATCGTGGGGCATGGGGGCTCCGGTCTGGCATGTGGCGGGAGTGTAGCGGGTGAGCGGTGGCGGTGGGAGGGGGGTGATGCTGCGGCGGTGGCCCGGCGTCGGAGCGGGCGGGTGGTGTCGGACGCCTCCGGCGGGAGTATTTTTGGACGAAGAGAAGATGGGGGCGATTTGGGGAGCGGCTTTTCGGGGTTTGGCGGAGGGTCGCTGGTGGCGGAACTGGTTTGGGCAGGGGCTGGCCTTGGCGCGGTTGGGGAGGGTGGACGCCTCCGGCGGGAGTATTTTGACGAAGAGAAGATGGGGTAGGGCACGCTTGCGGAGGCTGGGGCAAGGGCTTTCCTGCGGCGGCGCGGGGCGGGATCGGGCGATGCGTGCTTGCCCTTGTTTTGCCCGGCGCTTAGGGATGCGCGCGAGACAAAGGAGAGGCCATGCCGAGCGATATGAAACAGCCCGCCTTCGTGCTGGTGCGCCCGCAGATGGGCGAGAATATCGGTGCCGCCGCGCGCGCCATGTGGAATTTCGGGCTCGACCGGATGCGACTGGTGAGCCCGCGAGACGGCTGGCCAAACCCGGCCTCGGTGGCCATGGCATCCGGCGCGGGGCGGCTGCTCGACGAGGCGCAGCTGAGCGAGGACGTGGCCGGGGCGGTGGGCGATTGCGACCTCGTCTTCGCCACCACCGCGCGCCAGCGCGGCATGACCAAGCCGGTCTACTCGCCGGAAGAGGCGATGAAGGCCGCAGCCGAGCGCATCGCGCAGGGCGGCCGCGTCGCGGTGATGTTCGGCCCCGAACGCGCAGGCCTCGAGAATGCCGACGTGGCGCAGGCCAATGCCATCATCTCGGTGCCGGTGAACCCCGAGTTTCCCTCGCTCAACCTCGCGCAATGCGTGCTGCTCTGTGGCTACGAGTGGCGCCGGGCCAGCGCGGAGATCGAGGCGCGGCGCGACGAGATGGCGGGCGCGGCCTGGGCCAGCGGCATCGAGGTCGAGAAGCTCGCCGAGCATTACGAGCAGCGGCTCGAGGAGGCCGGGTTCTTCTTCCCCGATCACAAGGCACCGGCGATGAAGCTCACGCTGCGCAATCTCTGGTCGCGCATGCCGCTGACCAGCGAGGACGTGCGCACCCTGCACGGCATCCTGCGCCAGATGGTGCGGTGGAAGGAACGCGGCTGACGCCGCCGCCCGGAGCGCTGCGTCACAATGGCGCTCTTTGGTTGAAGCGACAGGGGGGCGGCCCTATCGTCCGCTCCAAACTCAAGCAGAGGTGAGGCATGGCCGGACAGCGAAAGCTCTTCGAGGAGGTCGGCGCGGAGACGCCGAAGGCGCAGCCTGCGGGCGGCATGATCGACAAGGGGCGCGGCGGCGCGCGCGGCGCCATCCGGCTCTGGCTGATGCTGCTTTTCGCGCTGGTCATGGCGATGATCGTGGTTGGCGGCATGACGCGGCTCACCGACAGCGGCTTGTCGATCACCGAGTGGAAGCCCGTCACCGGGGCGATCCCGCCGCTCGATGCCACCCACTGGCAGCAAGAGTTCGAGCTTTACCAGCAGAGCCCGCAATACCGCATCATGAACAACCAGATGACGCTCGACGAGTTCAAGAGCATCTACTGGTGGGAATGGGGCCACCGTCAGCTTGGCCGGGTGATCGGGCTGGTCTGGGCGCTTGGCTTCCTGGGCTTCCTCTTGACGAAGAAGATCCCCACCGGCTGGACCGGGCGACTGCTGCTTCTCGGCGTGCTCGGCGGGCTGCAGGGCGCGATCGGCTGGTGGATGGTGGCCTCGGGGCTGGTGGGCGAGATGGTCTCCGTCGCCTCCTACCGGCTGGCGACGCATCTCGGCCTCGCCTTCGTGATCCTCGGCTTCATCGCCTGGTACGTCTTCGCGCTGGCGCGCCCCGAGCGCGAGCTCATGCAGGCGCGGCGCGGGCGCGAGGCCAAGCTCTTCTCGATGGGCACCGGCCTGATGCATTTCGCCTTCCTGCAGATCCTGCTTGGCGCGCTGGTGGCGGGCATCGATGCCGGCCGCAGCTATACTGACTGGCCGCTGATGGCCGGCGGGTTCTTCCCGCCGCAGCCCTTCGATATCGTGCCGCTCTGGCGCAACTTCTTCGAGGATCCGGGGCTCGTTCAGTTCATGCACCGCATGGCCGGCTACCTGCTTTTCGTCTTCGGCATCGTGACCTGGCTCCGGGCGCGCAAATCCGCCAATCCCGACACCCGTTTCCGCTTCAACGCGGTCATGGCGATGATGCTGCTGCAGGTGGTGCTGGGCATCGTCACGGTGCTCTACGTGGCGCAGATGCATATCGCGATCACCCATCAGATCGGCGCCGTGGTGCTCTGGGTGCTGATCATCCGCGCCCGCTTCGGGGCGCAATATCCCAAGGCCCAATCGATCCGGGGGAAAGTCGCATGAGTGCTTTCGAGACCCTGATGAACTTCCAGCGCGAAACCGGCGCGCTGGCTCAGGTCGCCGGCCGGCTGGGCTGGGACCAGGAGACCATCATGCCGCGCGGCGCGGGCGAGCAGCGCTCGGAAGAGATCGCCGCGATGGAGGCGGTTCTGCACGCCCGCCGCACCGATCCGCGTGTCGGGGAATGGCTCGAGGCCATCGACCCCGAGGCGCTCGACGCCGAGGGCAAGGCGCAGCTGCGCCACATCCGCCGCTCCTACGAGCGCACGCTTCGGGTGCCGGCCAAGCTGGCCAGCGATCTGGCGCGGCTGACCTCGCGCGCGCACCGCGTCTGGGCCGAGGCGCGGGCCGACGACAATTTTGCTGCCTTCGCGCCGGTGCTGCGCGAGGTGGTGAGCCTCAAGCGCGAGGAGGGCGCGGCGCTGGCGGCGGGCGGCGATGTCTACGACGCCATGCTCGAGGATTACGAGCCCGGCGCCACTGCGGCGCAGCTTGCCGAGATGTTCGGCGCCCTGCGCCCGCGCCTGGTGGCGCTGCGGCAGGCGGTGCTCGAGAAGCCCCAGCCGACCGCGCTCAGCGGCCCGTTCGACGAGCAGGCGCAGATGACGCTGGCGCTGACCGTCGCCAAGACCTTCGGCTACGAGATGTCGCGGGGCCGCATCGACAAGTCGGTGCACCCGTTCAGCTCGGGCTCGGGCGATGACGTGCGCATCACCACGCGCACCAACGCGCTCGATCCGTTCAACTGCCTCTACTCGACGATCCACGAGGTCGGCCACGCCTGCTACGAGCAGAACGTGCGCAAGGCCTACCGCTTCACGCCGCTGGGCGCGGGCGTGTCGATGGGGGTGCATGAAAGCCAGAGCCGGATCTACGAGAACCAGCTTGGCCGCTCGCGCGCCTTCACCGGTTGGCTCTATGCGCGCATGGTGGAGGCCTATGGCGATCTCGGGCTCGACGGGCCCGACGCCTTCTATGCCGCAGTGAACCGGGTACAGAACGGCTATATCCGCACCGAGGCGGACGAGGTGCAGTACAACCTTCACGTCCTACTGCGCTTCGATCTCGAGCGCGCGCTGATCGCCGGCGATCTCGAGGTCGACGATCTCGAGGCGGCGTGGAACGAGCGTTTCCTTGCGGATTTTGGCTACGAGGTCGACAAGCCCTCGGATGGGGTGTTGCAGGATGTGCACTGGTCGGCGGGGCTGTTCGGCTACTTCCCGACCTACTCGCTGGGCAATGTCTATGCCGGCTGCCTGCACGCGTCGCTGCGTCAGGCGGTGCCGGATCTCGACGCGCAGCTTGCGCAGGGCGACCTGCGCGCGGCGACCGGATGGCTGGCCGAGAACGTGCAGCAATATGGCGGGCTCTACGAGCCGCGCGAGGTCATCTCGCGGGCTTGCGGCGGTGAGCCGTCCGAGGGTGCGCTGCTCGACTATCTCGAAGAGAAGTTCGGGGCGATCTACAGCGTCTGAGCGCTAGATCGCGCGCTCCGGTGGCCGGGGCAAAAAAATAGGGCGGCCTTTTCAGGGGCCGCCCAGTCAGGGTCGTCTTCGCGCTTTGCGTCTTTGTTGTCGTTGGTCGGGGCTCAGAGCACCTCGCGCCAGCCGGCCCGCATCATGCTGAAGCGGCCGCCGCCGAAAAGAATGAGCGGCAGGCCCAGAAGCATGACGTAGATGCTGCTCATGAGCGCCTCGCGGCTGGTGGCGTGCAGGCCCGGGAGGACGACCTCGAGCCCGACAAAGAGCGCCAGCCCCAGCAGCGCGACGACGCGGGTGCGGACGCCGAAGATCAGCCAGACGCTCACCGTGGCGAGAAGCACGCAGAGCGCCGAGGCCGCGAGCCCGACATGTTGGGGATAGACATACCAGCCGAGTTGCATCGGATCGGTGGCGAAAATGGTGCTCATCACGGTGTAGCCAAGGAAAATGGCCAGCGCGATGCGCAGCGTGCATTGCAGCACGGCAAGGGTGGTGTTCATTCAGGACTGCTCGATTTTCGATCGTGTTTTTTCTTGTCAGGAAACTGCGGCACTGAGTGCCATCTGCCAAGATCGAATGCCGAAAGCCTGTCGTTGCAGAAACGCGACTGGCGTTACGAGTTGCTCGCTCCAGTTGTGCCTGTCACGTCGTCGAAGCACTGAATGATCCAGTCCACGGCGCGGCGCATGCCGGGATCGTTGCGGCGGCTTTCGTGGTAAAATAGCCAGCATTCCTCGTGTCGCGAGGGGGATTCGGGGAACAGGGGCACGAGGTCGGGATCGTCCGCCGCCAGCAGTTCGGGCAGGGGGCCGGGCAACTGGGTGACCTTCATCAGGCGCTGCAGCGCCATCAGGCTGTCGACCCGCAGCTTGGGTTCGCGACCGAAATGGCTGTGGCCGAACTGCATGAGCGGCGAATCGTCGTGACCCTCGCCAAGGCCGGCCCAGTCCTCGCCAAGCGGCGCGTCGGCGAAGCGGTAGAACCGGAAATCGAGTGTGCCGACCTTACGTGCGATGATCCGACCCTGTTCGGGGCGGTTGCATTGCAGCACGAGATCGCTGTCGCCAAGCCCCTCGCGGAAGATCCGGTCGGAGAAGTTCAGCCGCACCCCGTCGAGCATCGCCTTGTGCTTGGTGAGGCCCGGAAACAGCACCATCGAGGTGATGATCGGCAGGCTGCCGACGCTGATCGTCACCGGTTCGGAATCGGTGTTGGCGGCCTGTGTGTTAAGCGCCGCCTGCAGTTCGCCGTCAAAGCTCTGGGCAAGGTTGATCAGCGAGGCCACCGCCTCGGACGGGCGCCAGCCATCGGAGGTCTTGACGAAGGCGGGCATGCCGAGGGTCTCGGACAGCCGTTCGATCCGTCGGGATACCGTCGCGGTGTTGGTGCCGAGGCTCTTGGCGGCGGCGGTCATCGTCCCGGTCTTGGACAGCGCCACGAGAAAGCGCAGATCGTCCCAGTTGTTCATCTTTGTCTGCTCGGTACCTTACAGAGACCACGAGGTCGTTAACCGCATAAAATCCGCGGATGAGACAGACAGGAACGTGTTCTGAGCACTGTCGGAATCGATACCGGGCTATCTACTAAATACGTCTCTAAGATGTGCTATTTGTTTTTGCAATAGTGCCATTACATATGCGCAACGCTAATAAGGCCTTGAAATGCATAAATAGTTTATCAAAATGAGAAACCCGCCCCTCGGTTCCGAGGGGCGGGCGCTGATCTGTCGCAGTAACGGTTCCCGTTATTGCTGAATTTTGTGGCGCGGCCTCGCGTCTGGCCTCAGCCGAAAAGGGCCCCGAAGCTTGCGCGGAAAATCCCGGAAAGCTCCGAAAGCGGTGCCTCGCTACCTCCGAGCTTCACGCTGTCGCCGTGGAAGCGGCCCACGGTCTGGATCGTGACACCGGCCTGACCGGCCGCGATCATCAGCGCCTCGGCGGCGTCGAAGCTGCAGGCGATCAGGTAGCGGCCCTGATCCTCGCCGAAGAGCTCGGCGGTGTCGGCGCTGTCGAGCTGCACGCCGACGCCAGAGGCCTCGGCCATCTCGAAGGCGGCAAGCGCAAGGCCGCCGTCGCTGAGATCGGTGCAGCACTTGATCCATTCGCGATTGGCGCGGATGAACTCGCCGTTGCGCTTTTCCTCGGCGAGATCCACCGCCGGCGCGTCGCCGTCTTCGCGGTTGAACACCTCTGCCAGCAGGGCCGACTGGCCGAGATGGCTGCCGGCGGCGCCGACGAGAAGGGCGACGTGGCCGTCGCGGGCATAGCCGAGGATCGGCTCTTCATCTGCGGCGATCAGGCCCACGGCGCCGATGGTCGGGGTCGGCAGGATGCCCTGGCCGTCGGTCTCGTTGTAGAGCGAGACGTTGCCCGACACGATCGGCATGTCGAGCGCCGAGCAGGCCTCGCCGATGCCGCGCAAGGCCTCGACGAACTGGCCCATGATCTCGGGCTTCTCGGGGTTGCCGAAATTGAGGTTGTCGGTGGTGGCGAGCGGCAGCGCGCCCACGGCGGTCAGGTTGCGGTAGGCCTCGGCCACCGCCTGCTTGCCGCCCTCGACCGGGTTGGCCTTGACGTAGCGCGGGGTCACGTCCGAGGTGAAGGCGAGCTTCTTGTCGGTGCCGTGCACCCGGATCACGCCCGAGCCGAAGCCGGGGATGCGCATGGTGTCGGCCATGACCTGGCTGTCATACTGCTCGTAGACCCATTCGCGCGAGCAATAGTTCGGCGAGGCGATCAGCGCCTTCAGCCCGTCGATCGGATCGATCTGCGGCACGTCGGCCAGCGGCTCTGCGGGCGCGGAGGGCTCCCACGGGCGGTCGTATTCGGGGGCCGAGGAGGACAGCCGCGACAGCGGCATGTCGGCCTTCACCTCGCCATTGTGGACGATGAGGAAGCGGTCTTCCTCGATGGTCTCGCCGACGATGGCAAAGTCGAGATCCCATTTGTCGAACACCGCCTTGGCCTCGGCCTCCTTGGAGGGGTCGAGCACCATCAGCATGCGCTCCTGGCTCTCCGAGAGCATCATCTCGTAGGCGGTCATGTTCTTTTCGCGCTGCGGCACCTTCTCGAGGTCGAGCCGCACGCCAAGGCCGCCCTTGTCGCCCATCTCCACGGCCGAGCAGGTCAGGCCCGCCGCGCCCATGTCCTGGATCGAGATCACCGCGC
>NZ_JBYNAH010000398.1:0-1955 GCF_059781815.1 Salipiger sp.
CCGTCGCGTATCGAACGCCCCAGGGAGGAGGAGAGGGGCTCCGAAACTGTCGGGCGTTTGGCCCGGATGTAGGGTGCGACGGTGCCAGGGAGGAGGAGAGGCACCGTCGCGTATCGAACGCCCCAGGGAGGAGGAGAGGGGCTCCGAAACTGTCGGGCACATGGCCCGGATGTTGGGACGCGGCGGGATCAGGGAGGAGGAGAGATCCCGCCGCTCATCGAAGGCCCCAGGGAGGAGGAGAGGGGCTCCGAACTGTCGGGCACGTGGCCCTTTTGTCTTTGCGGCGGCGACCTCGGGAGGAGGAGTGAGGTCGCCGCCGGGCTCGATGCGCTCAGGGAGGAGGAGGAGAGCGCCTCGAGGAAACTGTGATCAGGCCTCGTAGGCGGCCTGGTAGGCGATCCGGCGGATCATCGAGCGGTGCAGCCCGAGATCGCTCAGTTCGCGGTTGCTCAGCTGGCCGAGCTCGCGCAGCGTCTCCTTGTAGAGACGGCGACGGGCAGTGCGCTCGCGCAGCGAGGCGATCATGCCGGCGAAGAAGCCGTTCGAGCCTTGGGTGCTGGTGTCGGTTGCGTATGCCATGTTCGTTGCTAGCCTGTGTTCGTGTATCTGTCGTGTTGGCCCTAACATGGGCCAAATGCTGCAACTGCACAATCCGACCATAGCTCAATGCCGCTATGCAGAATGCGCATGGGCTGGCTGGGGATGAGCTAAGCAAAAGCAACGCGTTACGCGTAACAAATGAGCGGGCCATGTCTGACCGTTGCGCCCAGAGCAACGTGACGCTACGTCGGTCTGCAGAAATGGAAAGGATAGACCATGTCCCCGACGCAAGAGGCGGTGAAGGCGGAGCTGGCGCGGCTGGAACTGCCCGATGGCGGAAACCTGATTTCGCGCGACATGATTCGTGCGCTCAGCCTCGAAAACGGCGCCGTGCGCTTCGTCATCGAGGCGCCCTCGCCGGAGATGGCCCGGCACATGGAGCCGCTGCGCGCGGCGGCCGAACGCGCCGTGGCCGGGCTTGAGGGCGTCACCTCGGTCAGCGCCGCGCTGACCGCGCATGGCCCGGCGGCGAAACCGCCCTCGCTGAAGATCGGAGGTCACGCCAAGCCGCAGGAGGGGCGGATGAACCCGCCGGGCGTCAAGGCGGTGATCGCCATCGGCTCGGGCAAGGGCGGGGTCGGCAAATCAACCGTGTCGTCGAACCTCGCGGTGGCGCTGGCGCGGGCGGGCAAGAAGGTCGGTCTGCTCGATGCCGACATCCACGGCCCCTCGCAGCCGCGCATGTTCGGCATCTCCAGGCGCCCTGCCAGCCCGGATGGCAAGACCATCATCCCGCTCGAGGCGCATGGCGTGACGCTGATGTCGATCGGCTTCATGCTGCCCGAGGACAAGGCGGTGGTCTGGCGCGGTCCGATGCTGATGGGCGCGCTGCAGCAGATGATGATGCAGGTCGAGTGGGGCGAACTCGATGTGTTGCTCATCGACCTGCCGCCGGGCACCGGCGACGTGCAGCTCTCGCTCGGGCAAAAGAGCGACCTGACCGGCGCCATCGTGGTCTCCACGCCGCAGGACGTGGCGATGATCGACGCGCGCAAGGCGCTCGATGCGTTCAGCACGCTCAAAGTGCCGGTGCTGGGGCTGGTCGAGAACATGTCGATGTTCGTCTGCCCCGATTGCGGCCACACTTCGCACGTCTTCGGGCAGGGCGGCGTGGTCGCGGAGGCCGAGAAGCTGGGCCTGCCGGTTCTGGCGCAGCTGCCCATCGACCTCGAGACCCGCATCGGCGGCGACGAGGGTCGCCCGGTGGCGCTCGGCGAGGGCGTGATAGCGCAGGCCTATGCCACGCTCGCGGACCGGTTCATCAAGGGCGGGATCGTCTGAAGACGGCGCTATGCGAACAAGAGAGGGGGCCAGCCCCCTCTTGGCCCGTTGGGCCAATTCACCCCCGAGGTATT
>NZ_JBYNAH010000399.1:0-1953 GCF_059781815.1 Salipiger sp.
TTCATCGTGAACGGCACCGAGCGCGTGATCGTGTCTCAGATGCACCGTTCGCCGGGCGTGTTCTTCGACCATGACAAGGGCAAGACGCACAGCTCGGGCAAGCTGCTCTTCGCCTGCCGCATCATCCCCTATCGCGGCTCGTGGCTCGACTTCGAATTCGACGCCAAGGACATCGTGTTCGCTCGCATCGACCGCCGCCGCAAGCTGCCGGTGACGACCCTGCTCTACGCCCTCGGGCTGGATCAGGAGGCGATCATGGACGCCTACTACAAGACCGTCACCTACAACCTGCGCCGCGGCGAAGGCTGGGTGACCAAGTTCTTCCCCGAGCGGGTGCGCGGCACGCGCCCGACCTTCGATCTCGTGGATGCCGACAGCGGCGAGATCATCGCCGAGGCCACCAAGAAGGTGACCCCGCGCGCGGTGAAGAAGCTGATCGACGAAGGCACCGTGCAGAACCTGCTGGTTCCGTTCGAGCAGATCGTCGGCAAGTATGTCGCCAAGGACATCATCAACGAGGAAACCGGCGCGATCTATGTCGAGGCCGGCGACGAGCTGACCTGGACCGTCGATAAGGACGGCGACGTGACCGGCGGCACCCTCAAGGAGCTGGTCGACGCGGGCATCACCGAGATCCCGGTCCTCGACATCGACAACGTCACCGTGGGTCCGTACATGCGGAACACCATGGCGCAGGACAAGAACATGGACCGCAACAGCGCGCTCATGGACATCTACCGCGTCATGCGTCCGGGCGAGCCGCCCACCGTCGAGGCTGCCTCGGCGCTGTTCGACACCCTGTTCTTCGACAGCGAGCGCTACGACCTCTCGGCCGTGGGCCGCGTGAAGATGAACATGCGTCTCGCGCTCGAAAAGCCCGACACCCAGCGCACGCTGGACCGCGACGACATCGTCAAGTGCATCAAGGCGCTGGTCGAGCTGCGTGACGGCAAGGGCGAGGTCGACGACATCGACCACCTCGGCAACCGTCGTGTCCGTTCCGTCGGCGAGCTGATGGAGAACCAATATCGCGTCGGTCTGCTGCGCATGGAGCGCGCCATCAAGGAGCGCATGTCGTCGGTCGAGATCGACACCGTCATGCCGCAGGACCTGATCAACGCGAAGCCCGCCGCGGCTGCCGTGCGCGAGTTCTTCGGCTCGTCGCAGCTGTCGCAGTTCATGGACCAGACCAACCCGCTCTCGGAAGTGACGCACAAGCGTCGTCTTTCGGCGCTTGGACCGGGCGGTCTGACCCGCGAGCGCGCCGGCTTCGAGGTCCGCGACGTGCACCCGACCCACTATGGCCGGATGTGCCCGATCGAGACGCCGGAAGGCCCGAACATCGGTCTGATCAACTCGCTGGCGACCTTCGCCCGCGTCAACAAGTATGGCTTCATCGAGACCCCGTACCGGGTGGTGAAGGACAAGCAGGTGACCGACGAGGTCCACTACATGTCCGCCACCGAGGAGATGCGCCACACGGTTGCCCAGGCGAACGCCAACATCGACGAGAACGGCCAGTTCATCAACGAGATGGTCAACACCCGTCAGTCCGGTGACTACACGCTCGCGCCGGCGGAAAGCGTCGACCTGATCGACGTGTCGCCCAAGCAGCTGGTCTCGGTCGGTGCCTCGCTGATCCCGTTCCTCGAGAACGACGACGCAAACCGCGCCCTGATGGGTGCGAACATGCAACGTCAGGCCGTTCCGACCCTGCGCTCGGAAGCGCCGCTGGTCGGCACCGGCATCGAGGGCAAGGTCGCCATCGACTCCGGCGCTGCCATCCAGGCGCACCGCGCCGGCATCGTCGACCAGGTCGATGCCCAGCGGATCGTGATCCGCGCAACCGAGGATCTCGAGCTTGGCGATGCCGGCGTCGATATCTACCGGATGCGCAAGTTCCAGCGCTCGAACCAGAACACCTGCATCAACCAGCGTCCGCTGGTGAAGGTG
>NZ_JBYNAH010000232.1:0-8182 GCF_059781815.1 Salipiger sp.
TCTTCTGGCCAAAAATATCCCGGGGTGAATTGGCGCTTTGCGCCAAGAGGGGCAGCGCCCCTGCCACCTTGCGAATAGAGCACTCCCCGATGGCCCCTTTCAGGACGCCCGGCCTTCGGATCGCGTCGCAAGCGGATCCGCGCTAATCGCCCCGGGACCGTCCCCCGAGAAAATCTCAGCCCGGCCGGCCGCCCCGCCTCCCATCCGCTACCGTCTCCCGCAGCGTGTCTCCGCCCGCCAGCGGCGCGAAGCGAATGTCGGCGCTGAGCCCGCCAAGCGCCGGAGAGCGCCCGAGCACGACCCGCGCGCCGAGCCGTCCGGCAATCGCGGCCACGATCGAGAGGCCCAGTCCCGCGCCGTCTCCCTGCGCCGCCTCGCCGCGCCGGAAGCGCCCGAACAACGCTTCGCGGGCCTCCGGATCGATGCCCGGGCCGCTGTCCTCGACCCGCAGCCAGCCGGCGCCGTCGGCGCTGCCGCAAGACACCCGGATACGCGCCGCCTCGCCGCCGTGCTGGATGGCGTTCTCGACGAGGTTGCCGACCAGCATCTCGATATCGCCGGGCCGCGCGCGCACCCTGCCCGGCGCGCAGTCCAGGTCGAGATCGGCGCCATGCCGCACCGCCTGCGGGAAGAGCTCGGCGGCGATCTCGGTGATGTGCCGGTCGAGCTCGCACTCCGGCAGATCCTCGCGCAGCACCGCATCGGCCCGCGCCTGCCGCAACAGCTGCTGCGCCAGACGGGTCGAGCGGGCGACCCCGCGCAGGATCTGGTCGAGCGCCTCGCGGGTCTCGGGATCGAGCGCCGCGCGGTCGATGGTCTCGGCCTGGGCCCGGATCGCCGCCAGCGGCGTGCGCAACTCGTGGCCCGCGTCGGCGACGAAGCGGCGCTCCTGCGCGATGGCCCGATCAAGCCGGGCCAGAAGATGGTTGAGGGCGGCAACCAGTGGCGCCAGTTCCTCGGGCAGATCCGCGTCCGGCACCGGATCGAGCGCATCGGGCCGCCGCGCCTCGAGTTCCTCGCGCAGCGTCTCTACCGGGCGCAGCGCCCGGCGGGTCGCTGCGACCAGCACCGCCGCCATCCCCAGAAGCCCCAGCGCCATCGGGATCGCCGCGCCGCCGACGATCGCTGCGGTCAGCTGCCGGACCTCCTCGCGCTCGATCCCGGCGATCACCGTGAGCGTGCCCCCCCGGGCGCTGGCCTCGGCGAGATAGACATCGCCCGCTGCCGCCTCCACCGAGATCAGGCCCTCCGGAGCGCCCGCCGAGCGCAGCACCGGCAGCCCCTCGCGCAGCACCACGACAAAGATGTTCCGGTCGCGCCGATGCTGGACGGTCTCGAGCACCGCCTCGGCGCTGAGCGCCTGCCCGTCGAGCACCTGCGCCAGCGTGACCGCCAGATGGTCGAGCTGATCGAGATAGGAATCCTCGAGCTCAGTCCAGCTGCGCAGCAGGATGAAGGCGCAGGCGACCAGCCAGATCAGCGCCAGGGACGGCAGCAGCTCGCGCAGGAGCCTGCGGCGCAGACTGTCGCGCGGCGCGGTCATGGCATCATGTACCCGACACCGCGCAGGGTGCGGATCCGGTCGGCACCGATCTTGCGCCGCAGCGCCGAGACATAGACCTCGACCGTGTTGCTCTCGGCCCCTTCCTCCCAGCCATAGAGCATCTGCTCGATCTGGGTCTTGGGCACCACCTTGCCGCGGCGTTCGGCGAGATAGACCAGCAGCCGGAACTCCTTTTGCGGCAGGTGCAGCGCCCGACCCTGCAGGGTGACGGTATTGGCCCCGAGATCGAGGCTCAACGCCCCGAGCTCGATCCGGTCGTCGCCGCGGCCATGCGCCCGCCGCAGCAGGGCGCGGCAACGCGCCAGCAGCTCGCCGGTGTCGAAGGGCTTGAGCAGATAGTCGTCGGCCCCGTGATCGAGGCCGCGGATGCGGTCCTCGACGCCGTCGCGCGCGGTCAGCACCAGCACCGGCGTGGCATCGCCCCGGTCGCGCAGCCCGCGCAACAGCGACAGCCCGTCGCGCCCCGGCAGGCCGAGATCCAGCACCACGAGGTCGAATCCGCCGCCGCGCAGCATTGTCTCGGCCTCGATTCCGTCGCGGCTCCAGGTCACGTCGGCCCGGTCGCGGCCAAGGCTCTTGGTCAGGGCATCGCCCACCAGAGGGTCGTCTTCCACCAGCAGAATGCGCATGGTCTCTCCGTTCGAGGGGAATGGGCCGCATAGTCGCGGAAACGGACGCCAAGCTGAAGCCCCCGAGCGGCGCGTCGATTCTGCACCTTACTGACGCAACATGAGGCCAACCTGAAGCTGTGGCGCCATCTCATACACAGTTTGTTTTGTTGTTTTTCAATGTTTTGATGGCCAATCTAGAGGTACGATTGCCCGCCGCCGCCGGTGCGCCGCCTTGCCGCCAGAAGGGCCCTGCCATGCGAATGATCCGTGTCCTGATCGCCTTGATGCTGCTCGCAGGCGCAAGCCTCGGCGGCTTCGTTCTGACCCAAGACATACTGACCACCATTGCCACCACCCTCGGCGCCGTGCCGCTGGCGCAGGCCACCGGCATGGACACCATCGGCGGGCTCGCGCTTGCATTCATGCTGACGCTCGTCGTCACAACCGTGATCTGCTTGCGGGCGCAGGGCATGCGAGTCCACCGGACGGCCCGCGCCCAGACCGAAGGACCGGCGGAATGACCGCCGCAGAGTTTCAACAGAGGAGGACCATCACATGAACCATCAACCCCGCATGACCGCGAAGGACTTCGCCCCAGAGCTGCTCGAGCTCTACGATTTCTATGCCCATGGCATGATCACCAAGCGCGAGTTTCTCGACCGCGCCGGCAAGTTCGCCGTGGGCGGGCTGACCGCCGCGGCGATCCTCGGGATGATGTCGCCGGACTACGCCATGGCCGAGCAGGTCAGCTTCAACGACCCCGACATCAAGGCCGAGTGGATCAGCTATCCCTCGCCCAATGGCCATGGCGAGATGCGCGCCTATTACGTCCGCCCCACCGGCGTTGAAACCGCGCCGGGCGTGGTCGTGGTGCACGAGAACCGCGGCCTCAACCCCTATATCCGCGATGTGGCGCGGCGGCTGGCCAAGGCCGGCTTCATCGCCATGGCGCCGGACGGGCTGACGCCGATGGGCGGCTACCCCGGCAATGACGAGGAAGGCCGCGAGCTGCAGCGCCAGGTCGATGGCGAGAAGCTGATGAACGACTTCTTCGCCGCGATCGAATACCTGATGGCGCAGGACGAGGTGACCGGCAAGGTCGGCATCACCGGCTTCTGCTACGGTGGCGGAGTCTCGAACGCCGCGGCGGTGGCCTATCCCGAGCTTGGCGCCGCTGTCCCCTTCTACGGCCGCCAGCCCGCCGCCGAGGACGTGCCGAAGATCCAGGCCCCGATCCTGCTGCACTACGGCGAACTCGATGAGCGCGTGAATGCGGGCTGGCCGGCCTACAAGGAGGCGCTTGACGCCAACGGCAAGACTTACGAGGCGCATATCTATGAGGCCGCCAACCACGGCTTCCACAACGATTCCACTCCGCGCTACGACGCGGACGCCGCCGAGCTCGCTTGGTCGCGCACGCTCGACTGGTTCCGAGAATACCTGACCTGACCCCTGAAGGAGACCACCGATGGCAACCCCGCAAGACACCGCGCCAGAGCATTATTCGCGCAGCCAGAAGCTGCTGCACTGGGCGGTCGTGCTGCTCATCGCGGCGCAATACCTGCTGTTCGACCGCATGGGGCGCGCGTTCCATGCGCAGATCGACGGCACTGACGGCGCCTATACGGTGGTCTCCGTCTCGCACATCGTCGTCGGCGCGCTGATCCTGGCACTGGCGCTCTGGCGGCTGGCGCTGCGCCATCGGCGCGGCGTGCCCGAGCTGCCCGAGACCGAGCCGGGCTGGGCGGCAATGCTGGCCAAAACGACGCACGGGCTGATCTATGCGCTGCTGATCGGGCTGCCGCTGCTCGGGCTGTCGGCATGGTTCCTCGGCGTCGGACAGGCCGCCGGCCTGCACGAGATCGGCACCACGGTGCTGCTCTGGGTCGTCGGGCTGCACGTGGCGGGCGCGCTGGTGCATCAGTTCGTCTGGAAAGACGGGCTGATCCGCCGCATGACCTGACCTAGCGGGCGGGGCGGCGGCGCGATGGCGCGGCCGTCCCTCCAGTGACGGTTCTCATTCCGGCGCCCGCGCCGAGGGGGACGCGCGTGCTCTTCACAGCGGCTGAGGCGGCGATCAGGCCCCTCTCCAGACGGCGGCTTGAGCCGGGCAACCGCATCGCGGCCCCGCAAGCCCGCCACGTCCGACCGTGACACGCGCAAGGAGGCGCGTCACAGCTCGGGCTGACAATCGACGCTCTCCACCTCGGCCGCGAGCACCGGGTCGGGCTCGAGCGAGAACCCGAAGCGCAGCTCCGCTGTGCCCCCGCCGATGCCATCGCGGATCGCAAACGCCGTGCGACCCTGTTCCCAGACCGAGCGCGGCGCTTCGGCGCCGAGGCTCGTGTAGGACACGCTCGCCTCGCAGAACAGCGCGATCTCGTCCTTCAGAAAAGGCGCGTAAGCCTCCGGAATCTCGAGGCCGATGCTCAGCCGAAGCGTGCAGCCCGACAGCCCCTGCCCGGCATCGCTGTCGCGCTCGCAGTCGAACCGCGCCACCTCCGCCGTCAGCGGCGCTTGCCCGGCGCCCCCCGGAGCCGTGGGCCACGGCCTTGGCAACGCGGGCGCCGGATCGGCGGGCGGAGGCGCCGCCTGAGACGCTCCGAACGGCGCGTTGCGGAACGAGCGCTGACCGGTCCGCCTGCCATCGGCGTCGGTGCCAGGAACGAGCCGCATCCCTTCGCCGGTCCCGGCGGTCCGCGTGTCGTCCGCCCAACCGAGCCCCGCAAGGGCCCGCATCTCGACCCAGCCGGAGGGATAGATCCCGCCGGGATCGACAAGCTGCACCCAGCCGCCACGCACCGCCAACACGCTCAGGATCGCGCCCGGCCCGGGCCGGCCGATCACCCGGCTGCCGTGGTTCGGCGCCCGACGCAGATCGAGCGGGCGCTGGTCGAGCCTGACGGCACGGCCGGGCTCGAACGCCTCCGCCGCAAGCGGGAGCGACAGGGCAAGCAACAGGGCAGCCAACGCGGCCCGGATCGGGACAAGGGTCATCTGAGCGCTCCTCTCTTGCCGCCCAGAGCACCACCGCGCGCGCGAAAGCGCAAGAGGGGTGTGCGGGAGGAACCCGCGCTCACGGGCGTCTTGACCCCCGCCCGGTGCCGGAGCCCGGTGGAACAGGTCGCGGCGTGGCGTTCTGCCTGCTGCCATACCCCCGGCGTCCCGCCGGAAACCGCAGCGCGCCGCACCAGCTGGGACCACGCCAAAGGCCCAGCCTGTCGCGCATGGCCCGGCACCGCGGGCAGATCTGACGCGGACGACCCCGACCTCGCCTCACGCCTGTTTGCAAGAAGGTGATGGCGGAACCCGGGCTCCGCCCCTACCTTCGTCACGAAGGAGAGCCGCGCATCGGACGATGCGCCGCACGAGGGAGGAGGCAGGATGTTCATCGGCATCGATGTAGGCACCGGGAGTGCCCGCGCCGGCGTGTTTGACGCCACCGGCCAATTGCTGGCGACCAGCGGGCACGACATCACCATGTGGCGGCCGCGCCCGGGATGGGCACAGCAAAGCTCTGCGGACATCTGGGCGGCGGTCTGCAAGGCGGTGCGCGCGGCAATGGCGACCGCGCAGGTCGGCTCCGACGACATCGCAGGTCTCGGCTTCGACGCAACCTGCTCGCTGGTGCTCTCCGACGCCGAGGGCCGTCCGGTCTCGGTCGATCCCGGCGGCGCGCCCGAGCAGGACGTGCTGGTCTGGATGGATCACCGGGCGCTGGCCGATGCCGATGAGATCAACCGCATCGGTGGCGCACCGCTCGATCACGTCGGCGGCCTGATCAGCCCCGAAATGCAGATGCCCAAGCTGCGCTGGCTGCAGCGCGAGCTGCCCGAGCGTTTCGCCCGCGCCGCGCAGTTCCACGATCTGCCTGACTGGCTGGTCTGGCGCGCCTGCGGCAACCCGGCCCGCTCGCTCTGCTCGATGGCCTGCAAATGGACCTATCTCGGGCATCTCGGCCTGCAGGGCGAGGGCTGGGATGACGAATTTCTGGCGTCTATCGGTCTCGACGCGCTCACCGGCCCCGAAGGTCACGCCCGGCTCGGCAGCGAAATCGCCCCCCCGGGGACAGCCCTTGGCGGGCTCGGCCCCGAGGCTGCCCGGGAATTGGGGTTGCGCGAAGGCACGCCGGTCGCGGCGAGCCTGATCGACGCCTATGCCGGCGCGCTCGGCACTCTGGGCGCAGGCAGCGGCCCCAGCCTCGCGATGATCGCCGGCACCTCGACCTGCCACATCACCGTCAGCGAAACGCCGGCCTTTGTGCCGGGCGTGTGGGGGCCGTATTTCGGCGCCCTCCTGCCCGGGCTCTGGGCCAATGAAGGCGGGCAATCAGCCGCCGGCGCGCTGATCGACGCCATTCTGTCCCGCCACGGCGCCTATGCGGAGCTTTGCGATGAGGCCGGACGCGCCGGCCGTCATCCGACCGAGCTGCTGCACGACACGCTGCAGGCGATGACCGAGGAGACCGCCCTGCTCAGCCGCGACCGTCACGTTCAGCCCGATGCGCATGGCAACCGCTCGCCGCTGGCCCAGCCGTGGCGCCGGGGCGGGATCGACGGCATCACCCTCGACACCGGGCGCGAGGACCTCGCGCTCGACTATCTCGCGACGCTGCAGGCGCTGGCCTACGGCACCCGCCACGTGCTCGAGGCGCTGCGTGGCGAAGGGGTGGAAATCGCCAGCATCATCGTCTCAGGCGGATTGGCGAAGAACCCGCTGTTCCTGCGCGAGACGGCCGATGCCTGCGGACTGCCGGTGATCGTGCCCGATTGTCCCGAGCCGGTGCTGCTGGGCTCTGCGATGCTCGCCGCCGTGGCCGCTGGACAGCAGCCTGCGCTTGCGGCGGCGATGACGGCGATGGCCTCGCCTGCGCAGGAGATCCGGCCGCGCGGCGGCGAGATTGCCGCCTATCACGGACGCAAGTACCAGGTGTTCCGGCGGATGCAGGACGACCACGCCGCCTATCGCGAGATCATGACGCCAGATCGCCCGCCCCGCGACGGCTGAGCCGCGCGGGGCCTGACTTCGGCAGAGCCGAACGCTCAGCCGTGCAGCGCCCATTCGGGACCGCCGAACCGGCCCTTGGCAAACTGCTCCTGGTGCCAGTGCGGATAGATCAGCGGCGGCCGGCTCACCGCGTCGATGCGGGCGAGCTCTGCGTCGCTCAGGCTCAGATCCAGCGCCCGGAGGTTGCGCTGCATCTGCGCAGGGGCACTGGCGCCCACCACCAGCGAGGCCACCGCGGGCCGGGTGAGCAGCCAGGCCAACGCCACCTGCGCCGCCTCGACCTCGTGCTCGGCCCCGATCTCGGACAGCACATCGACGACGTCCCACAGCCGGTCCCAGTCGCGGATCGGCGGCTCGGTCCAGCCCTTGGCCTGCCGGCTGCCCTCCGCAAAGCCGTCGCGGCGGTGCTTGCCGCTGAGCAGGCCCGCGGCGAGCGGGCTCCAGACCGTCACCCCGAGGCCCTGATCGAGCGAGATCGGCAGCAGCTCGTACTCGGCCTCGCGGGCCTCGACGGTGTAGTGGATCTGCTGCGTCACGAAGCGCGTCAGGTTGTGCCGCTCCGACGCCATCAGCGCCTTCATCAGCTGCCAGCCGGTATAGTTGGAACAGCCGGCGTAGCGGATCTTGCCCTGTTTGACGAGCGTGTCGAGCGCCTCCATGGTCTCCTCGACCGGGGTCAGCCCGTCCCATTCGTGGATGTGGTAGAGATCAATGTGATCGGTGCGCAGCCGCTTGAGACTGCGCTCGCACTCCCGGATCAGATGCCAGCGGCTGGCACCCTCGTCATTCGGCCCGTCGCCGATCGGCATCCGCGCCTTGGACGAGATCAGCACCTCCTCGCGCCGCCCATCCAGCGCCTCGCCGAGGATCTCCTCGGCCAGCCCCGTCGAGTACATGTTGGCGGTGTCGAGCAGAGTGATGCCGTGATCGAGACAAGTGTCGATGAGCGCCCGCGCCTCGGCGACGCCCTGCGAACCGACCATCCCGAAATTGCCCTTGC
>NZ_JBYNAH010000233.1:0-8047 GCF_059781815.1 Salipiger sp.
GGGCGGCCCCGGGCTCCGGTCTGCTCAGAACTCCGAGGCGTCGTGGTAGCCGCTCTCGACGACGATCTCTTTCCAGTTCGAGCTGTCCACCAGCACTGGCTTGAGCAGGTAGGACGGGACCACCTTCTCGCCGTTGTCGTAGGTCTCGGTGTCGTTGATCTCGGGTTCGGTGCCGGCCTGCAGCGCCTCGACCATGTCGACCGCCACGCCCGCCAGTTCGCGGGTGTCCTTGAAGACCGTCGAATACTGCTCGCCGGCGATGATCGACTTCACCGAGGGAAGCTCTGCGTCCTGCCCGGTGACGATGGGCATCTCGAGATCGCCATTGCCGTATCCTACGCCCTTGAGCGAGCTGAGGATGCCGATCGACAGACCGTCATAGGGCGACAGAACGCCATGCACGTGCGCGTCGGTGTAGTGCGCCGAGAGTAGGTTATCCATCCGCGCCTGCGCCACCGCGCCGTCCCAGCGCAGGGTGCCGACGGTGTCCATGCCCATCTGCCCCGAGACGATCTTGACGGTGCCATCGTCGATCAGCGGCTGCAGCACCGACATGGCGCCGTTGTAGAAGAAATACGCGTTGTTGTCGTCCGGCGAGCCGCCGAACAGCTCGACATTGTAGGGGCCGTCGCCGAAGCGCTCCTTCATGCCGTCGACCAGCGACGACGCCTGCAGCACGCCGACCTGGAAGTTGTCGAAGGTGGCGTAGTAGCTGACATAGGGGCTGTCGCGGATCAGGCGGTCGTAGCTAATCACCGGGATGTCGGCGTAATAGGCGTTTTCCAGCGCGTTCGAGAGCGTGGTGCCGTCGATCGCCGCGATGACCAGAACGTTGACCCCTCGGGTGATCATGTTCTCGATCTGGCTGACCTGGTTCGGAATGTCGTCTTCGGCGTATTGCAGGATCGTGTCATAGCCGGCGGCCTGAAGCTGCTCCTCCATCGAGTTGCCGTCTGAAATCCAGCGGGCGGACGACTTGGTCGGCATGGCGATGCCGATCAGGCCGTCGGCATAGGCGCCGGTAGCCAGCACAAGAGCGGCGGCCGAAACGGCCGCAAGGGACTTGATAGTCATGATCTCCTCCACATTCGCGGCCGGCTCCTCACGCCTTGGTGGCCGCTGATCAGTTCTTGGTCTCCTCAACCATCAACTGCGTAGCTTTGTGGAGCCATATCTGTAAAATGCTATCTTGGATGAAATCCATATCAACTTTGTTATGGCGGGCAGATGGATCTGAGCAGGCGGCTGAAACCCATTCACCTGAGACTGATCGACGAGATCGCGAAGCGGCAGAAGCTGCAGCTCGCGGCCGAGGCGCTGTCGATCTCGCAGCCCGCGGCCAGCCGGATGCTCGCCGAGATCGAGGCCAACATGGGGGCGCCGCTCTTCGTGCGCCATCCGCGCTGGATGGAGCCGACGCAGGCGGGGCGGGCGGTGCTGCGCCACGTGCGGGTGATCCTGTGGGAGCTCGAGACGCTCGAGGCCGAGGTCGAGAGCATCGCCGGCGGCCGGGCAGGGGTGGTGCGGGTCGGCGCGGTGACCGGCCCGGCGGTGGGCTGTCTGATGCCGGCGCTGCGCAAGGTGAAGGACGAGAGCCCCGACATCGAGACCACGATCGAGGTCGGCCCGTCGATGCAACTGCTGCGCGGTCTGCGGGAGGGGCGGCTCGATTTCATCATCGCGCGGCTTCCGTCGGAGCAGGACAGTAGTGAGTTTCACGTTTATCCCGCCCGTTCCGAGCGCGTAGCGCTTCTGGTGCGCGACACTCATCCGCTGGCGGGCGTGCCGGACCTGCCGCTCCAGGCGGTGGCGGGCTTTGAGTGGGTAATCCAGGAGCGTGGCTCACCGATCCGGCAGGCGGTGGAGGCAGCCTTTCTCGAGGCCGGCACCCCGGTGCCGGCGAACGTCTCGAACTCCTCGTCTCTGCTGATCGCGCTGTCGATCATTGCGCAGGCCGACGTTGTATCGCCGCAATCCGAGGAGGTCGTAGAGATCCTGACTGGCGGCGCGCTCGGGGCGCGGCTTGTGGCGCTCCAGATGGCCTGCGACATGACGGTCTCTCCGTATTTCGTGCTTTCCAACCGCAGCCAGCAACTCCCGCGCGCCTCCGAGCGGGTGCTCGAGGAAGTCCTGAAGCTGCTGTGAAAACGGCCGGCGCCAGTGTTTGAGCCGGTGGGGGTGTGAGGCGCACGCATAAACTTCGAAGCCGCAAGCTTCACGGCGCAGCTGGGAACGTTTCCATCGCACCTTCGCCTCTTCTTCCGGGGCTTCCGACCTCTCACTGCGCCGGAACGACCAAGCGAGTTGAAGGACAGTGACGAGATCGCATAGCGGGGTGTTCCCCCGCCAGAAAAGGAGCCGCAGGAGATGTGCTCCCCTGCGGCGCAATCTCTAGCGATGTCCGGGTCAGTTGCCCGGCATGCGCAGCGGATCGCGGGCGCCGAGTGCGCCGCGCATCTCCGAGACCGCATCCGGCGAGACCGCCTCGGCGCCATTGCCGAAGCTGTTGCGCACATAGGTCAGGATGTCAGCGACCTGCAGGTCGTCCATCTTCCAGGCGAAGGAGGGCATGCCGGCCGCCGTCTCCGCCGTATGGCTGTGCGGCGCGCGGGCGCCTTTCAGCATCACGTGGATCATGTTGGTTGGGTCCGCCAGCAGGCCTTTGTTGTCTGCGAAGGCGGGAACCATACCTTCAATCCCCTCACCATTCAGACCGTGGCAGGCGGAGCAGTTGATCTCGTAGACATTGGAGAGCCGTGACGTCTCGCTGTCGTCGAGCGCCGCTGCTGCAGGGGCCGGCGTGTCGGAGGCCGGAAGCATGCTCAGGTAGGTGCCGACCGCCAGCGCATCCTCTTCGGTGAGGTGCTGCAGTGAGTGCTCCACCGCCTCGGCCATCGGGCCCGCCGCGACGGCGACGCCGTCCGAGCCGGTCTTGAGGTAACGCGCGATCTCCTCGGTCGAGCTGCCACCGAGGCCCACATGTGGGTTTGGCGTCAGGTCGGGCGCGTACCAGTCGCCGATGTTACCGCCCTGCAGGTAAGCGCTCTCGACCTCGGCCCCGAGCGCATTTCGCGGACTGTGGCAGGCGGCACAGTGACCTCCGCCATCGACGATGTACTTGCCGCGATTCCACTTGTGGCTTTCGCCCTCAACCGGGCTGAAACCCTGGTTGTCGAAGAACAGCATGTCCCAGCCGGCCATGGCGAGGCGGATGTTGAACGGGAAGGCCATACCGGCATTCTCGTCGATGTCGTTCGACACCGGCGCGACGGTGGACATGTAGGCCCAGAGATCGTGCATGTCCTCGTCGGTGAACTTGGCATAGGCGGTGTAGGGCATCGCCGGGTAGAGCATGCCGTGCTGGCCGATGCCCTGCCTCAGCGCGTTGAAGAAGTCCTTCTCGGTCATCCCGCCGATGCCGGTCTCGGGATCGGGGGTGATGTTCGAGGAGATCAGCGTGCCGAAGGGGGTCGCGATCTCGTAGCCACCGGCGAACTCGCCATCCTCGCGCGTGTGGCAGGCGGCGCAGTCACCGATACGCATGACGTATTCGCCGCGCTCGACGGCCTCGGTGTCGTCGCTGCTGAACTTGGCCAGGGTCACCGTGTCATCGGCCACCGACGAGCGCGAGGTGTTCAGCGATGTCCACGCCCAGACACCGACCACGGCGGCCGCGATCACCGCGACGCCGCCTGCGATCTTGATCCATTTTGCCATCGGTTATGCCTCCACCAGCGGGCCAGGGTTGTTGATGTAGGTCTCGTGAATGGCACGCGCTGCGCGTACCGCGAGCGCCCCAACGGTGAGCGTCGGGTTGTAGCCGCCGTTGTTGGGGAACGCCGAGGCGCCGACCGAGAACACGTTGTGACAGTCCCAGCTCTGCAGATACGGGTTCAACGCCGAGGTTCGGGGGGTCGCCCCCATGACCAGACCGCCGATGGTGTGTGAGCTGTGCTGCTTGTAGGGGTTCCACGAAGCCTCTGCCTGATTGTCGATCATCAGGTCCTCACCGCCCGCCTCGCGCATGATCTCGACCGCCTTCTTGGTGGTGTAGTCGATCATCGCTTTGTCGTTGCGGTTCCAGTCGAAGGTCAGACGCAGGAGCGGCTGGCCATGGCGGTCCTTGTAGGTCGGATCGAGCGACAGGTACGCGTCGCGCGTCGGCATCGAGGTGCCCTGAACGAAGATGTTGGCCACCTCCTGGTAATCCCGCGCATAGGCCTCTTTCCACTCCGAGCCCCAGCGCTTGTTGCCCGGGCGGATGGCGTTCATGTTGGCGATCGGGCGACCGTTGGTCGAATAGCCCATGATGCCCGCGCCGCCGATGAACTCGAGGTCGCCGTGGTCGAAATTGTCGCCGTTGAAATCGTCGATCTGCACGCCGAGCGCGCCGCCGCCGATGAAGGGGTTCATCTTGGCGCCCGAGAAGAAGCCGGTGACCGAAGAGCAGGTCTGATAGCTATAGTTGCGGCCGATGGTGCCCCGCTCGGTGACCGGGTCGTACTGCTCGCCGATGCCCGAGAGCAGCATAAGGCGGACGTTGTCCATCTGGTAGGCGGTGATGCAGACCACGTCGGCGGGTTGGAAGCCTTCCTCACCGTCGCGTGTGATGAACTTCACGCCGGTCACGGTCTTGCCGTCCTCGTGTTTCACAGCGTGCAGGACCTCGGTCTCGGTCAGCACGGTGAAGTTTGACCGGCGCATCAGCGCTGGCAGGATGCAGGCCTGCGGGCTGGACTTCGAGAAGTTGCCGCAGCCGTGGAAATCGCAGAAACCGCAATAGGTGCAGGGCCCCATGGTGACACCCAGCGGGTTCACGTAGGCCTGCGAGATATTGCCTGCCGGAATGGTGAACGGGTTGTACCCCATGCCTTCAGTAGTCTCGCGGTACATGGACATCCAGTTGGTATCCTTGAGCTGCGGGGTCGGGTACTCGCGCTCGCGCGGGCCCTCGAAGATGTTGCCGCCCGGGATCTTCTCGCCGTTGAGGTTGCCCGCCTTGCCCGAGGTGCCGGCGATACGCTCGAAGCGATCGTAAAAGGGGGCCATCTCCTCGTAGCTGACGCCCCAGTCCTGTAGCTGCAGACCCTCTCCCATCAGGCTATCGAGCCGGTCCTGGCCGTAGCGCTCGGCGGTCTGAGTCGCGACCTCGAAATCCCACGGCAGGAAGCGCCAGGACATGCCGGCCCAGTGCGTGCCGGCACCGCCGACATTCCAGCCGAACTGGAAGGCGTTCCAGTTGCGCACGGGCGCCGCCTGCTGGCCGGTCCGGTTGCGGAAGGTGGTGGTTTCCACGCTCATCGGCTGCAATAACTCGCGGCGGGTGTGCCAGCGAAGCTCGTCGGGATCGACGGCGGGGGGGAAATCGGTCGAAGTGTCGCGCCATGCGCCGCGCTCGATGGCGACCACGTTGAGGCCGGCGCGGGTGAGCTCTTCGGCCATGATCGAGCCGGCCCAGCCGAGCCCGACGATGACCACGTCGGCCTTGGGACGTTCGTTTGCCATTGGGGTGTCTCCTTGGCCTTAGTCGTTCGGGATCAGGCTGACGGGCGTCAGGCCGAGATCCTCGTTGCGCCGATCCACGTAGGGCCGGAAATCGTAGCGCGCGCCTGGGAAGCCGATCATCTTCCAACCCGCCATGTCGCGATTGCCGCCGTAAAGCGGGTCGGCGAGGTAGCCTTCGCGCGCGTTCTGCAGCATCAGTTCGAAGAAGGCCTGCCCGTCGACGTCCTCGCCGAGGTCGATCTCGCCGGCTTCCAGCCCGGTCAGGATCTCGTCGATGCGGTCGGGGGAGAGGGCGTGAAAGGCTGCACCGTCTGCGGACTGCGCAAACGCCTCGAGCGCCTCGAGCCCGGCCTCATAGCGCTGCCGCGGCGTGGCGAGGAACTGAGGCGAGCCCATGATCTCCTCCTCGAGCTCGGGGCGCAGCGGCGCCTCGAGATAGAGTGCCTTGCCGGCGCCGTAATCGCCGGCGAGCTGATCGTCGAGAAACTCGAGACAGCCGGCCTCCGAGGCGGAGGGGCCGAACGCGTCCGCCGGGATCAGGCGGTCGAAGACCGCGCGGACGGTCTTCTGATCGGTGTCGCTCTTTAGCACACGAAAGCCGCCGCCGCTGCGCGCGGGCGTCGGCAGGTGGTCGGCGGACATGGCGGTCTGCTTGGGAAAGCCCTTCAGCTCGGCAGCGCCTGCACGCGAGGCGAGGCCCCCGGCAGCGGCCATCGATCCAAGGGAGAACAAGGCTTCTCTTCGGTTCATCGGGTACCTCTGGTCTGCACCGACGCCGCTCTCGGCCGGCACGAAGCGGTCCCGTACCGGCGGGGCAGGCGGGATCGCCCCTGGACTGGCTGAGGCGTCGATGTGTCGAACTGGCGGAAACGGCCGCGTGGGCGACCGTGGCATCGGCTGGGGGAGGCCATCTCGCGCCGGATGCCGGGGCGCGCGACGGTCGTCATATCATGTCCAGCGCGCCGGGGCTCGTGAGTGGTGGCGTCTGGCGAAGGCTGGCGCTGTATACTGCGGTATTTCGTCGGGGCAGGACCGGCAAGGCGCGACGGGGTAAAGAGTCAACCGAGATACGCTTTTCCCTCGGAATGAGAGGTCATGAATGACATAGGCCTTCTTTTTGAGGGCTCGTCCTGCGCGCGGCTCTGCCATTGCCCTCACGTGAACAACTGCTAGAACGGCAATTAGGGAGGAGCCGCGCGATCAGTCAGCGAAAGGCCCGACCTTGTCAGCACGTATCACCATCGCAGAACTGGCACGCGAGGCGCGCGTCAGCGTCTCGACCATCGACCGGATTCTCAGCGGCAGAAGCCGGGTGAAGCCCGCGACGGTGAACCATGTACTCGCGACGGCTGAACGCATCGGCTTTCACGCGACAGGATCGATCCGTAGCCGCCGCGCGGTGCCGGGCCCGGCCCGGACTTTCGGCTTCCTTCTCAACGACAGTGCCCGGCATTTCTATGACCTGATGAGCCGGCGCATCGCGCGAGAGGTGGCTGCGCAGACCGGGATCGACGGCACTGCGGTCATCTCTCATGTCACCGATCTCGACCCGGCCCGCACCGCGGACGCGCTGCTGGCGCTTGGCGAGACCTGCGATGCCATCGCCGCGGTCTGCATCGATCACCCGCGGATCAACCGGGCCGTGGACGCGTTGGCCGAGCGCGGCATCCCGGTGGTCACCATGCTGTCGGACATCTCGTCGCCGCAGTGCCGGGGCTTCGTCGGCTCGAACGACTGGCAGCTCGGTCGCTCCGCGGGGTGGTTCGTGACGCGGCTCTGCCCGAAGGGCGGCAAGATCGGGCTGGTTCCGGGAAATCCGCGCTACATGTGCCAGCAATCGCTCGCCGCAAGCTTCCGTACCTTCATCGCGGAGGGCCCCGATGCAGCCTACGGTCTCGTCGAGGCGGCATCGACGGAAGAGAGCGACAACCGCGCCCGCACGGTGGTGTCCCAACTTCTTCAGGCGCATCCGGACATCGTGGCGGTGCTTGTGCTCGGCGGCGGTCTCGAAGGTGCGGCACAAGCGCTCACGCAGGGCGGAACGCGGCCTTTCCTGATCGGCACCGAACTCACGGAACAGACCCGCGCCATGCTCACCGACGGCGGGATTGACATGATCCTTGCCCATCCCGGGAGGGAGGTTGCACACGAGGTGGTGCAGGCCCTGATCCGAGTAACCGATGCGGGCGAACGCAGCAGCCACATCCAGAAGATTATACCGTTCGAGGTTGTGATCGGCGAGAATTGTTGAAGTGACGCGGCGCAGGATTGTACCAAGAATCACGCGATGCGTCTGCTGTACTAAGCGGCCCAAAGCGCCTTGCTTGCGGGAGACGAACCGGAGTTGACCCGTCGGATCATCCGGAGACCGACCGATCGCCGCGATCCACAGGTTTGCCGGTGCGTGGTGATTTGCTCTGTGTAGGCGCGTAAATGCAATTCTATTGTTTTACATAATCCCTATTACAGGATTTACGAGGGTGCGCGGGTGGATTCACATCCGAAGTGCAAATTCTGTATGAAAACAGAATATTGCATGGAG
>NZ_JBYNAH010000400.1:0-1933 GCF_059781815.1 Salipiger sp.
TACAAGGCCTTCCTTGAAGGCTCGCCGGACGGCCAGCGCCTTCTCGATCTCGCGCTCAGCGTCGAGTGACCGCTTGCGGGCGGGCCTCATCGGCCCACCCGACCTCCGACCAGGACGGACCACGCCGCGCGCCCGAGCCCCGGGCAGCGCCCTGACCGCCTGTTCCCTGACGCCTGACAAGAAAGCCCCGACATGTCCGGTTCCCTACACGTCATTCCCTCGGCCCGGCACGGCGGCAACCCCGTGCTGCGGCTGATCGGGCTGCTCAGCCGCATCTGCGGCATCGTGGCCGCCCTGATGATCGTCGCGGCGGTGGTGATCACCTGCCAGATGATCTTTGTCCGCTTCGTCCTCAACGGCTCCACCATCTGGCAGACCGAGGGCGTCACCTACATCGTCATCGCCGCCACCATGCTGGGCCTGCCTTACGTGCAATACCTGCGCGGCCACGTGAACGTCGACCTGCTGCCCCTGATGCTGGCGCCGGGCTTGCGCCGGGCGCTCGCCGTCGTAGTGATGCTCGCCACGCTCGCCGTCTCGGGCGGGATGCTGTGGTACGGCTACGAGTTCTGGCACGAGGCCTGGGACTGGGGCGAGACCTCGAATTCGCCGTGGAACCCCAAGCTCTGGGTGCCCTACCTGGCGCTGCCGCTGGGCTTTGGCCTCTACACCCTGCAGGTGGCCGCCGATTTCTACGCCATGATGACCGGCATCGAAAAGCCCTTCGGCCTCAACGAAGACGCCACCCTCACCGAAACCCACGCCGCCGACGCGGCCAGCGAAAGGGCCGATTGATGGATCCGCTCACCCTTGGCGCGCTCGTCGCCGTCCTGACCATCGCCGTGCTGTTCTCGGGGATCTCGGTTGCCGCCGGCCTGCTGGTGGTCTCGGCGGGCTTCCTGATCGTCTTCGACGGCATGTCCTCGCTGTCGCTGATCCCCGAGATCTTCTTCGGCAAGCTCGACAATTTCGCCCTGCTCTCGATCCCGATGTTCATCATCATGGGCGCCGCCATCGCCTCGACCCGCGCAGGCGCCGATCTTTACGAGGCGCTCGAGCGCTGGCTGACCCGCATTCCCGGCGGGCTCGTGGTGTCGAACCTCGGCGCCTGCGCGCTGTTTGCCGCGATGTCGGGCTCGAGCCCCGCGACCTGCGCCGCCATCGGCAAGATGGGCATCCCCGAGATGCGCAAGCGCGGCTATCCCGATGGCGTGGCGGCTGGTTCCATCGCCGCAGGCGGCACGCTCGGCATCCTCATTCCGCCCTCGGTCACGATGATCGTCTACGGCATCGCCACCGAGACCTCGATCGGCCGGCTGTTCCTTGCCGGCGTGGTGCCGGGGCTGATGCTGGTCGGGCTCTTCATGCTGTGGTCGCTCTGGTCGACCTGGCGCTCGGGCGAGGCCTCGGTGCTGTCGGCGGGCAGCTACACGTGGCGCGAGCGCATGGAGATCCTGCCCCGCGTGCTGCCCTTCGTGGCGATCATCATCGGCGTGCTCTACGCCATGTATGGCGGCATCGCGACACCCTCGGAGACGGCGGCCGTGGGCGCGCTGCTCTGCCTCGTCATCGCGGTGGTGATCTACAAGCTGTGGGATCCGCGCGCGATCTGGGTGATTCTGCGCGACAGCACCAAGGAGTCGGTGATGATCCTCTTCATCATCGCCGCCGCGGGCGTGTTCTCCTACATGCTGTCGTCGCTCTTCATCACGCAGGCGATTGCCGAGTGGATCGGCACGCTCGACGTCAACCGCTGGGTGCTGATGGGCACGATCAACGTCTTCCTGCTGATCGCGGGCTTCTTCCTGCCGCCCGTGGCGGTGATCCTGATGGCGGCGCCGATCCTGCTGCCGATCATCACCACCGCCGGCTTCGATCCGATCTGGTTCGCCGTGGTGCTGACCATCAACATGGAGATCGGCCTGATCTCGCC
>NZ_JBYNAH010000234.1:0-8008 GCF_059781815.1 Salipiger sp.
GCGGTGTTGATCACCGCGCCGATGCCGGTGGTGACGCCGCAGCCGATGTAGCAGATCTTGTCGAACGGCGCGTCATCGCGCACCTTGGCGAGCGCGATCTCGGGCATCACCGTGTGGTTGGCGAAGGTCGAGCAGCCCATGTAGTGGTAGATCGGCGTGCCATCGAGCATCGAGAAGCGCGTGGTGCCATCGGGCATCAGGCCCTGGCCTTGCGTGTTGCGGATCGCGGTGCAGAGGTTGGTCTTGCCCGACAGGCAGGACGGGCACTCGCGGCACTCGGGCGTGTAAAGCGGAATCACGTGATCGCCGGGCTTCAGCGTGGTGACGCCCTCGCCCACTTCCAGAACCACGCCCGCGCCCTCGTGGCCGAGGATCGAGGGGAACAGGCCCTCGGGGTCGGCACCCGAGCGGGTGAATTCATCGGTGTGGCACAGGCCAGTGGCCTTGATCTCGACGAGAACTTCTCCGGCCTTCGGGCCATCGAGGTTCACTTCCATGATTTCCAACGGTTTGCCGGCTTCCAAAGCCACGGCTGCACGGGTGCGCATGCAGTCTCCCTCCTGACTATCAATTCAAATACGCTCTGCGGCGATTGCCCAGAGTATGGGTGCGCTATCGCATACCGAACAATACACCCAATGGTGGGTATTCCCCGGAATGGACCTCGCAGCCACCCTGTTTCATAGTCGGTTGCGGGAGGAAAGCTGATGTACACTCATAAATGCTATGCGGCATTTGCACTGGTCATATGCTGTGCAACTGCCGGGAATGCGGCGGATTTTTCGGATCCGACCTGGCCCTGTATCCAGCGCAAGGTCGAGCGGTTGTCGATCGGGCTGATGTGGCCCGCGCCACTCTCCGAAGAGGCGCTTTCCCCCGCCACCAAGGCCGCCGTCGACGAGCTCGCCGAGACGCTGGCGCTGCGCCGGGTGGACCTAGAGGAGGCGCGCAGCGCGGTGGCGGATTTTGCCGAGGATCAGGGCCGCGACATGGCGCTGATGGGCGCGGTATTCGAGCGCGTCTTCGACCGGCTCTCGCACCGCCGCACCCGCATCATCAACGGCATCGGGGAGTTCTCGCTCGGCCAGATCGCGCTCTCGGAAAAGATCGACGGCGCCCGCGCCGAGATGGACAGCCAGATGGCGCAGGCCGCGCCCGATTACGACCGCGTCGATGTGCTTGAGGAACAGGTCGACTGGGATCAGCGCATCTTCACCGACCGGCAGAAGACCATCACCTATCTCTGCGAGACGCCGACGCTGCTGGAAAAGCGCCTCTACGCCATCTCGCAGATGCTGCAGGAGGCGGGGCAGAGCGGCTGAGCCCCCTGCCCCGGGTCTGGTTCAGGCAAGAAAGCCCTTCACCTCGTCGCTGCTCACCACGTGGCAATAGATCATGTTGATGATCCGCAGCTCGGCCTCGTGCAGCTCCATGGTGGCGGCGGCGCAGCAATCCTCGACCACCACGACCCCAAAGCTCTCATCCGCCAGCGACCGCACCGAGGACGAAATACACTGATCGGTGAAGATCCCTGCGACGATCACATCGGTGATGCCCATGTTCGACAGCACCATGCGCAGATTGGTCCCCGTCAGCGCCGAGTCGGTGGTCTTGGTCACCACGATCTCGTCGCCCACCGGGCCGACCGCGTCGACGATCTGGCTGTCCTCGCGATCCTTCGGCAGCAGCAGGTAGTTGAAGCCCGGCTTCTTCTGGCTCAGCGACCGGTCGCGCCCGTCCTCTTTCAGACAGGCGATGCGGGCATGGATCACCTCGATGCCTTTGTCGCGCGCCCAGCCCTGAAGCGCGGCGGTATTGGGGATCACCGTCTCGTGCATGCGCTCGAAGAACGGCGCCCAGCGACGCGCCTCGGCCGGATCGTCGGGCAGCTCGAGATAGGTGTTCTGGATGTCGATCACCAGAAGCGCCGTCTTCGGCGCCTCCAGCACGATATCCTCGGGCTCTTCGGCGGTCTCGTAGTAGAACGAGCGCCAGGCGGTCTTCCAGCTCATCAGATCTCCTCGATTGCCTCGAGACTTTCGGGCAGGATCTGCCCGCCGTCCACCACGATCTGCTGGCCGGTGATGTAGCCCGCTTCGTCGGAGGCGAAGAACAGCGCCGCGTTGCCGATATCCTCGACATCGCCGAGTCGCTTGAGCGGGATCGAGGCGGCCATGGTCTTGAGATAGTCCTCGCCCAGACCCTGAAGGCCTTCGGTATAGATGTTGCCCGGCATCACCGCGTTGATCGTGGTGTTGTAGCGCGAGAGCTCCATCGCGGCAGTCTTGAGGAAACCAAGCTGGCCCGATTTCGACGCGCCGTAATGCGACCAGCCCGGGAAGCCCGCCACCGGCCCGGTGATCGACGAGGTCAGCACCACGCGCCCCTTGCCCGCCGCCTCGAAGATCGGGATGCAGGCCTTCACGCAAAGAAAGCTCGACTTGAGATTCACCGACATGACGTGGTCCCAGTCGTCGGGCGACATGTCGACCATCTTCATCTGCGGGAAGATGCCAGCGTTGGCGCAGAGGATGTCGACGCCGCCGAAGGCGCCCACCGTGGCGGCGACCATCTCCTGCACCGAGGTCCAGTCGGCCACGTCGGTCAGGTGATAGGCGGCGGTGCCGCCCGCGGCCTCGATCTCGGCCACCGCGAGCTTTGCCGCCTCTTCACCGCGCGCCGCGATCATCACCTTGGCGCCCTGTGCGGCGAACACCTTGGCGATGCCCTTGCCGATCCCCTTCGATCCGCCGGTGACGATCACCGATTTTCCGGCAATGGATGTGAGCATTCCTGTCTCTCCCTGCTATGGTTCACCACGTTGCGCGAACGCGCCCGGTCAGGCCCTGCGCCATGGTGCCGCTTTTTGTGCATCTGTCCCGAGTGAACCCGCGCATTCTGCGTCTGCACAAGTAAAAATGTTGCAAGACGAAGAATCTGGGCCTAGCCAGAGTGGGACTGCAAAAGAAAAGGGCAAGGCGATGGCCGTACTCTACGACGAGAGATTTGTCGAGCGCCTGCGGCAAGGCGCAATGTCGCTGCGGGCCGAATGGCGGCTGAGCGCGGATTGCGACATCCGCCTGCTCACGCTGTCGGAGAACGCCACCTTCATCGCCACCGATCCCGGGCGCGCCGCGCCGATCATCCTGCGGGTGCATCGTCCAAACTATCACAGCAAGGCCGAGATCGAATCCGAGCTCGCCTGGATCAACGCCCTGCGCGACAGCGGCGCGGTCGACACGCCCGAACCGCTGCTGGCCGCCAATGGCAGCCATATCGCCTCGTTCCAGGATGGCGACGAGACCCGCCATGTGGTGGCCTTCTCCTTCATGTCGGGCAAGGAGCCCGATGCCGGCGAGAGCCTCGCCAGCGGATTCGAGATCCTCGGCGCGATCTCGGCCCGGCTGCACCAGCACGCCCGCCACTGGACCCCGCCCGAGGGCTTCACCCGCAAGACCTGGAACTTCCAGAGCGCCTTCGGCCCCGAGCCGCTCTGGGGCAACTGGCGCGCGGCGCTCGGCCTGACGCAGGAGCAGGAGGCAGTGCTCGACCGCCTCTGCGCGGTGCTGGAGACGAAACTTGCCGCCTATGGCGAGACGCCCGACCGTTTCGGCCTCGTCCATGCCGATCTACGGCTTGCCAACCTGCTCGAGGATGGCGACCGGCTGGGTGTGATCGATTTCGACGATTGCGGGCTGTCGTGGTACGTCTACGATTTCGCCGCCGCGATCTCCTTCCTCGAGACCGAGCCCTACATCCCGGCGCTGCAGGAGGCGTGGGTGAAAGGCTACCGCTCGGTCGCTCCACTGGATGACGAGCACGTCGCGATGATCCCCACCTTCATCCTGTTCCGCCGCCTGC
Source organism: Salipiger sp. (assembly GCF_059781815.1). Classification (NCBI taxonomy): domain Bacteria; kingdom Pseudomonadati; phylum Pseudomonadota; class Alphaproteobacteria; order Rhodobacterales; family Roseobacteraceae; genus Salipiger; species Salipiger sp. The sequence goes on from NZ_JBYNAH010000234.1 coordinate 3,862, forward strand.
TTCTCACCGCGTGGATCGCCAGCCACGCCGAGACCGAGACCGCCGCCGAGGCCGGCCACGCCGCCTATACGCTCGGCACCGTCGCGTTGGCCGAGGCCTATCTTGCCGAGCACGGCGGATGAGCCAGGTTCGCCAGATCCTCGACATGAACGCCTTCGACGCTTCACAGGGCGGCGAGGGCGCGGTGGCGCGCCGGCTCGACAATCTTGGCGCCGCCTCGGTGCTGTTCTACCGCGACCCGATCGAGATGGTCTCTGCCAAGGGCGCGTGGATGGAGGCGCGCGACGGCACGCGCTACCTTGATTTCTACAACAACGTGCCCTCGGTCGGACATTCCCACCCGGCGGTCGTCGCCGCGGTGAGCGCGCAGATCGCCAAGCTCAACACCAACACGCGGTATCTGGTGGAGATCGTCGACGATTATCTCGAAGCGCTGAAGGACAAGCTGCATATCGAGCTGTCGAACGTGGTGATGACCTGCTCGGGCAGCGAGGCCAACGATCTCGCGCTGCGTGTCGCCCGCGCGGTCAGCGGCAAGCACGGCATCATCGTCACCGAGACCGCCTATCACGGCAACACCGCGCTGGTGACCGAAGTCTCGCCCTCGGCTTTGAAGCGCAGCCCCCTGCCCGACCACGTGGTCACCGTTCCGGCCCCCGGCTCCGCCGCCTATGGCGAGGACATCGCGCACGGCTTCCACGCGGCGGTGGTCGCGGCGATGGAGACGCTCGAGGCGCGCGGCCACGGCACCGCCGCCTTCCTCGCGGATTCGATCTTCTCCTCCGACGGCATCTTCGCCGACCCGGCGGGCTTCCTGCTGCCGGCGGTTCAGGCGGTGCAGGAGGCGGGCGGGCTCTACATCGCCGACGAGGTGCAGCCGGGCTTTGGCCGCACCGGCGACGCGTTCTGGGGCTATGAGCGCCACGGCATCGCGCCCGACATCGTCACCATGGGCAAACCGATGGGCAATGGCTTCCCGATGGCCGGCATGGCGGCGCGGCCCGAGCATCTCGCAGCCTTCTGCGAGGATGTCGGCTATTTCAACACCTTCGGCGGCAACCCGGTGGCCGCTGCCGCCGGGCGCGCGGTGCTGAACGTGATCGCCGAGGAAGGCCTGCAGGAGAACGCCCGCAGCGTCGGCGCGCATCTCAAGGCGGGGCTTTCCGAGGTCGCCGCTGGCTCGGACAGAGTGACGGAGGTACGTGGCGCGGGGCTCTTCCTCGGCGTCGATCTCGGCGCGGCGGACGGCTCCGGCGCGCCGGATGCGGGCTACACGGTGCAGATCATCGACCGGATGTGCGCCGCCGGCGTGCTGATTGGCGCCGCCGGGCGCTATGGCGCAACGCTGAAGGTGCGCCCGCCGCTCTGCCTGAGCATGGCCGAGGCGGATCGCTTCATCGAGGCCTTTGCGGGGGCGGTGAGGGGCTGAGCGCGAAGCTCCGCGCGCGGAATAAAGGCGCGGCACGCGCCGCCGCGCATCGCCGGTCCGCCGCCCGGGCCGGCGATTTGGTGCCGTACGCGCGAAATGTCGAGGTCCTTCGGATGTGGCAACGATAAATCGAGAGGCTCAGACAGCAGATCGCCGCCCCGCGGACCGACGCTGCGCGGCGCCTTCCTCAAGAAAACCAACCAATTCGTCGCAAATTCCATCCCTGTTACCGACCAAAGTCTCACCGCTTCTTAGAAGATAAGAATAGCCAGCCCGCCCCCCTCTTTGCCAAGCTGACCCTGTTGAAACGAGTCACCGGAATCCAAGAGGAGGAGAGATTCATGGCCTGGAACAAGCCCGTTATCCGCGAAATCGAGTGCGGCATGGAAATCAACATGTACGGCCCGGAACACGACGACGGCGTCCTGTTCTGATCAGTCGCGCGCGGGAGGACGTGATGCAATTCCGCGCGCGCATTCTCGGAGCCGCAGCCGGGGGCGGTCTGCCCCAGTGGAACTGCGGATGCGAGAACTGCCGGCTTGCACGGGCCGGCGAAATTCCCTCACAGACCCAGAGTTCCCTCGTTGTTTCGGCTGACGGTGAAAACTGGGCTATCCTGAACGCCTCGCCCGACATCCGGGCGCAACTGGCCGCCACTCACGAACTGCACCCGACCGGGCTGCGCGAGATGCCGCTGCGCTCGGTGCTGCTGACCAATGGCGATATCGACCACGTGGCCGGCCTTCTGACATTGCGCGAAATGCAGCCCTTCACGCTCTTCGCCACCGCCGGCATCCACGAGGTGCTGGCCGAAAACCCGATCTTCTCCGCCCTGAACCCGTCTGTCGTGACCCGCGCCAACGTGGCGCTCGAGGCGCCGGCCGAGATCGTTCCGGGCCTCACCGCCACGCTCTTCGCCGTGCCCGGCAAGGTGCCGCTCTACATGGAGGGCGAGACGGTCGAGACCGATCTCATCGGAGAGCAGACCGTGGGCGTCGAGCTGAAAACCGCGACCGAGACGGTGTTCTACATTCCCGGCTGCGCCCTGCTGAACGATGCGCTGCGCCAGCGCTTGCACGGCGCCTCGCTGATCTTCTTCGACGGCACGCTCTGGCGCGACGACGAGATGGTGCGCGCCGGCCTCGGGCAGAAGACCGGCAAGCGCATGGGCCATATGTCGATGAGCGGCGAGGACGGCTCCATCGCCGCCTTCGCGGGGCTCGAGATCGGCCGCAAGGTCTTTGTGCACATGAACAACACCAACCCCGTGTTGCGGCCCGGCTCGGAGGAGTGCCGGGCGGCGCAGGACGCGGGGTGGATCATCGGTCAGGACGGAATGGAGGTGACGGCATGACCCAGACACAGGCGGAATTCGAGGCGCGGCTGCGCCAGATCGGCGCCGAGCGCTATCACGACCTGCACCCGTTCCATCACAAGCTGCATGGCGGCGATTGCACCCCCGACCAGGTGCGCGCCTGGGTGATCAACCGCTACTACTACCAGCACTCGATCCCGATGAAGGACGCCGCCTTCATGTCGCGCGTCGAAGATCCGGACCTGCGCCGCGCCTGGCGGAGCCGCATCGAGGATCACGACGGCACCGAGACCAACGAGGGCGGCATCCGCCGCTGGCTTCGGCTGGCCGAGGCGGTGGGGCTCGACCGCGATTACGTCGCCTCCTGCGAGGGCGTTCTGCCGGCCACGAAGTTTGCCGTCGACGCTTATGTGCGCTTCGTGCGCGACAAGACCCTGCTTGAGGCGGTGGCGGCCTCGCTGACCGAGCTGTTCGCGCCCGCGATCCACGCCAACCGCATCGAGGGGCTGCTGAAGAACTACGATTTCGCCGACGACTCGTCGCTGTCGTACTTCCGCAACCGGCTGAAGGAAGCCCCCAAGGACGTGGCCTTCGGGCTGCAATGGGTGCTCGACCACGCCGACACGCAGGAAAAGCAGGACGCCGCCGCCAAGGCGCTGATCTTCAAGACCGACGTGCTCTGGTCGCAGCTCGATGCGCTCTGGGGCGCCTATGTCGATCCGGCCCGCATCCCGCCCGGCGCGTGGCGCCCGGGCGAGGGTCTGGCGAGCGCCGAGGCGGCCTGATGCAAGGCTCCGAGATCCCTGTCCTGCCCCGCGGCGTGCGTCTGCACTGGGACCGGGTGCGCGAGACATGGGTCCTTTTGGCCCCCGAGCGCGCCATCACCCTCGATCAGGTTGGCCACGCCATCCTGTCCGAGGTCGACGGGAGCCGCAGCTTCGGCGAGATCACCGCAGAACTCGCGGCGAAATACAGCGCTCCGCAGGAGCAGATCGCCAAGGACAGCGCCGGATTCCTCGGCGCGCTGAGGGAGCGGCGGTTCCTGGAGGTGGCGTGATGCCGCCGCTCTGTTCGAACAACAGGGCCCGGCCGCAGGCCGGGCCACGCCCGCCCCTCCGTGAACGGGACCAGCCATGACCAAAGCCCGCCCCCCCATCGCCATGCTGGCGGAACTCACCCACCGCTGTCCGCTCTCCTGCCCCTACTGCTCGAACCCCGTCGAGATGGCGCGGCAGGACAGCGAGCTCTCCACCGAGGAGTGGAAAAGCGTCTTCGCCCAAGCTGCCGATCTCGGCGTGCTTCAGCTCCACCTCTCGGGCGGCGAGCCGGCGACAAGGCGCGATCTCGAAGAGCTTGTGCAGGCAGCCCGCGAGGCCGGGCTCTACACCAACCTGATCACCTCC
>NZ_JBYNAH010000235.1:0-3480 GCF_059781815.1 Salipiger sp.
CTGGCCGAGGCCGAGGCGGCGTCGCGGCGCGCGCGGGCGGCGAAGGCGGCGGCCACCAAGGTCGAGTTCTTCACAATGGTTCGGGGAGAGGATTGATGCGCGACGACGCACTGAGCGGCGGCTTCGCCGACACCCCGGTCGAGGCCGCGCGGGCCTTCCGCGCCGCGCTCGAGGCGATGGCCCGGCCGGGCAGCATTCACGAGGTTTCGGGCGCTGCGGCCCCGGAGCCGCTGAGCCCCGCGGCGGCGGTGCTGCTGCTCACCCTCTGCGACCGCGAGACCCCGCTCTACCTTGCACCGGGCCACGATACGCCCGCCCTGCGCGACTGGCTGGCCTTCCATGTCGGCGCGCCGCTGGTCGGGCCGGGGGAGGCGATGTTTGCCATCGGGCGCTGGGACGCGCTCGCCCCGCATGACGCCTATGCCATCGGCACGGCGGAGTATCCCGACCGCTCGGTGACGCTGATCGTCGAGCGGACGGAGCTGAGCAACACGGGCGCCCGCCTGACCGGGCCGGGGATCGAGACCGAGGCGCATCTGTCGCTGCCCGAGACCGACGCCTTCGCGCGAAATGCCAAGCGCTTCCCGCTCGGCTGGGATTGCTATTTCACCTGCGGAGACCGCCTCGCGGCGCTGCCCCGCACCACCAGAACGGAGGCGCTCTGATGTATGTGGCTGTCAAGGGCGGCGAGCGCGCCATCGATGCGGCGCATGAGTGGCTCGCCGAGGAGCGCCGGGGCGATCCGGAGGTGCCCGAGCTGTCTCTGGCGCAGATCCGCGAGCAGATGAGCCTCGCGGTGAACCGGGTGATGGCGGAGGGCTCGCTCTACGATCCCGATCTCGCGGCGCTGGCGATCAAGCAGGCGCGCGGCGACCTGATCGAGGCGATCTTCCTGATCCGCGCCTATCGCACGACGCTGCCGCGCATCGGCCACTCGCGCCCGGTCGAGACCTCCGACATGCGCTGCGACCGCCGCATCAGCGCGACTTTCAAGGACGCTCCGGGCGGGCAGGTGCTTGGCCCGACCTTCGACTACACCCACCGGCTGCTCGATTTCAAACTCGCCGCCGAGGGCGCGGCACCGGTGGCACAGACCGGCGAACCGCAGCAGGCGCCGACCCCGCGCATCACCGAGTTTCTCAACCGCGACGGGCTGATACAGGACGAAGTTCACAGCGACGAGACGCCGCCCGACATGACCCGCCAGCCGATGGAATACCCCGCCGACCGGCCGCTGCGCCTGCAGGCGCTGACCCGGGGCGACGAGGGGTTCGTGCTTGGCATGGCCTATTCGACCCAGCGCGGCTATGGCCGCAACCACCCCTTCGTGGGAGAGCTGCGCATCGGCGCGGTCGAGGTCGAGATGGAGATCCCCGAGCTCGGCTTCGAGATCTGCATCGGCGAGGTCACCCTCACCGAATGCGAGACGGTGAACCAGTTCATGGGCTCGAAGACCGAGCCGGCGCAGTTCACCCGCGGCTACGGGCTGGTCTTCGGCCAGACCGAGCGCAAGGCGATCTCGATGGCGCTGGTCGACCGGGCGCTGCGCTGGCAGGAGCTTGGCGAGGAGAATGTCGGCGCGCCGGCGCAGGACGAGGAATTCGTGCTGGCGCATTCCGACAACATCCAGGCCACCGGCTTTCTCGAACATATCAAGCTGCCGCATTACGTCGACTTCCAGTCGGAGCTCGAACTGGTGCGGAAGATGCGCAGGGACGCGCAGGGCAGCATGAAGGAGGCGGCGGAATGACCGCGATGCAGCACGACCCGGCCTATAATTTCGCCTATCTCGACGAGCAGACCAAGCGGATGATCCGCCGCGCGCTGCTTAAGGCGCTGGCGATCCCCGGCTACCAGGTGCCCTTCGCCTCGCGCGAGATGCCGATGCCCTATGGCTGGGGCACCGGCGGGGTGCAGGTCACAGCCGCCTGCCTGACGCCCGAGGACCGGCTCAAGGTCATCGACCAGGGCGCCGACGACACCACCAACGCGGTCTCGATCCGCAAGTTCTTCGAGCGCACGGCGGGCGTCGAGACCACCGAGCACACTGTGCAGGCCAGCGTCATCCAGACCCGGCACCGCATCCCCGAGACGCCGCTCACCGAGGGCCAGATCCTCGTCTACCAGGTGCCGATCCCCGAGCCGCTGCGCTTTCTCGAGCCGCGCGAGACCGAGACCCGCAAGATGCACGCGCTCGAGGAATACGGGCTGATCTATGTGAAGCTCTACGAGGACATCGCCCATAACGGCGCGATCTCGACCGCCTATGCCTATCCGGTGAAGGTCGAGGGGCGCTACGTGATGGACCCTTCGCCGATCCCCAAGTTCGACAACCCCAAGCTCGAGAGCGCGGCGATCCAGCTCTTTGGCGCCGGGCGCGAGCAGCGGATCTACGCGATCCCGCCCTACACGCAGGTGGTCAGCCTCGATTTCGAGGATCACCCGTTCGAGCCCAGCAAGGCGGATCACGATTGCGATCTTTGCGGCTGCGGCACCAGCTATCTCGACGAGGTGATCACCGACGACGCGGGCGGGCGCATGTTCGTCTGCTCGGACACCGATTTCTGCGCCGCGCGACAGGCCGAGGGCCATCGCGGGCGGCTTTCCGGGGAGGACGCGGCATGACGCCCCTTTTGCAGGTCAGGGATCTGACCAAGCGTTACGGTGCCCGGCTGGGCTGTGGCGACGTGAGCTTCGATCTCTACCCCGGCGAGGTGATGGGGATCGTGGGCGAGAGCGGCTCGGGCAAGTCGACGCTCTTGAACTGCCTCGCGGGGCATCTGGCGCCGGATGAGGGGCAGGTGATCTTCGACACCCGCGCCGAGGGGCCGGTCGACACGCTGCAGATGTCAGAGCCGGCGCGGCGGATGCTGGGGCGCACCGACTGGGCCTTCGTGCACCAGAACGCCCGCGACGGGCTGCGCATGGGGGTGAGCGCCGGAGCCAACGTGGGCGAGCGGCTGATGGCCGTGGGCGCGCGCCATTACGGCGACATCCGCGAACAGGCGGTGGACTGGCTTGGCCGCGTCGAGATCGCCGAGGATCGGGTCGACGACCGGCCGCGCGCCTTCTCGGGCGGCATGCAGCAGCGGCTTCAGATCGCGCGCAACCTCGTCACCGGGCCGCGGCTGGTCTTCATGGACGAACCCACGGGCGGGCTCGACGTCTCGGTGCAGGCGCGGCTTCTGGACCTGCTGCGCGGGCTGGTGCGGGAGATGGGGCTGTCGGCGATCATCGTGACCCATGACCTTGCGGTGGTGCGGCTGCTGGCGGACCGGTTGATGGTGATGAAGTCGGGCGCCGTCGTGGAGACGGGGCTCACCGACCAGGTGCTGGACGATCCGCAGCATGGCTACACGCAGCTCCTCGTCTCGAGTGTCTTGCAGGTTTGAGGCGCCGGAGGGGGGGGGGGGGGGGGCGCCCCCCCCCCCCCCCCCCACGAAAAAAAAAAAAAAAAAGGACGGGGGGGGGGTGGGGGAG
>NZ_JBYNAH010000235.1:3490-7977 GCF_059781815.1 Salipiger sp.
TCGAGTGTCTTGCAGGTTTGAGGCGCCGGACCGGGGGCTGTCTGCCCCCGGACCCCCGAAGGTATTTGGAAACCAGAGAAGGACAGGGCGGATGGATGCGATGATCCGGGTTTCGGACGTGTCGAAGAGTTTCGTGCTGCACAATCAGGGCGGCGCGGTGATCCCGGTGATGGCGGGGGCTGAGCTGTCTGTGCAGCCGGGCGAATGCGTGGCGCTGGTGGGCGATTCCGGCGCCGGCAAGTCGACGCTGATGCGGATGCTCTACGGCAATTATCTCAGCACTGGCGGGTCGATCTGCGTGGGCGGGCTCGACGTGGCGCGGGCCGAGCCGCGGGAGATCCTCGCGATGCGGCGCGAGGTGCTGGGCTATGTCAGCCAGTTCCTGCGCGTGGTGCCGCGGGTGCCGACGCTGGAGGTGGTGGCAGAGCCGGTGCTCGCGGCCGGCGGCAGCCGGGCCGAGGGCGAGGCGCGGGCGCGCGATCTGCTGGCGCGGCTCAACGTGCCGGAGCGGCTGTGGTCGCTGTCGCCGACCACGTTCTCGGGCGGCGAGCAGCAGCGGGTGAACATCGCGCGCGGCTTTGCGCATGACTTCCCGGCGATGCTGCTCGACGAGCCCACCGCCTCGCTCGACGCCACCAACCGCGCCGTTGTGCTCGGGCTGATCGAGGAGGCCAAGGCGCGCGGCGCGGCGATTGTGGGGATCTTTCACGACGCCGAGGCGCGGGCGCAGGTCTGCGACCGGGAGATCGACGTGAGCCGCTTCACCCCGGAGCGCGCGGCGTGAGCGGGCGCTTCTTCGCCGTGGTCGGGCCCTCCGGGGTTGGCAAGGATACACTGATGGAAGCACTGGCCGCGCGCGTGCCGGGGCTGCACCTGGTGCGGCGGCTGATCACCCGGCCCGAAAGCGCCGGCGGCGAGGATTTCGAGGGGGTGAGCGAGGCGGATTTCGAGGCGCGCGTGGCGGCGGGCGACTTTGCGCTGCACTGGCGGGCGCACGGGCTGCGCTACGGCGTGCCGGTCGCCGTCGACGCGGTGCTGGCGGAGGGGCGGCCGGTGCTGTGCAATCTTTCAAGGGCCGTGCTGCCGCAGGCCGCCGAGCGCTTCGCGGGGATGCGGGTGTTGCATGTCACCGCGCGGGCGGAGGTGCTGACGCGGCGGCTCGCGGGGCGCGGGCGCGAGAGCGAAGACGAGATCGCGGGGCGGCTCGCCCGGGCCGGGCTTCCGCTGCCGGTCGGGTTCGACGTGGTCGAGATCGACAATTCCGGGGCGCTGGAGGCGGCGGTCGAGGCCGCGCTCGCGGCGCTTCAGCCGGTGAGGGCGTAGCGGTGCAGCAGGTGGAAGCGGCCGGCCTCGTCCTCGCCGAAGAGGCAGAGCGCGTCGAGGCGGAACGGGCGCGGCGTGAGCGGCTCCAGCATCGGGGCGAGGGCGGCCATCGTCGGCGCGATCTGGTCGCGCGGCAGGCGGCCTGTGAGGGTGAGGTGGAAGCGGAAGTCGTCCATCACGTACGGATAGCCCCAGCGCAGCAGGTTGTCCTCCTGCGCGGGCGAGAGATTGGCCTTGCGGCGGCGGGCGAGCTCGTCTTCGGAGGGCGGGGCGCGGTGCGGATCGAGCGCGCGCACGGTCTCGGCGGCGATCTCGGCAAGACCGGTGGTGTCGCCCTCGGGGGTCAGCGCGAGGAAGCTGCCGAGGCGGGTGAGCGCGAGGCCGGGCATCTCTGCCGGCCGCAACGTGGCGGCGAGGGCGGCGAGATCGGCCTCGAGCGCGGCGCGGCTGCCGGTGAGACGGAAGGGCGGCTTCAGCGTGCCGTGAAAGCCGTATTTGCGCGGCGTGGCGGTGATCTCCGCCACCGGCAGCGGCAGGCCCGGAACCTCCGGGTGCGCGCGCGAGAGGCCCGCGCTCGCATCCCAGCCCAGCCACTGGGCGGTGAATTCGGCGAAGGGCCCCGGTTCGGGGGCGTAGTAGACGGCGTAACGGCTGTAATGTGTCATGGGCGCGGGCATAGGCCGGTCATGTCACGGAATCATGACGACAGAAAGGGCAGAGCATGGGCGAGATGAGCCTGGGCCATATTCAGGCCAGCGGCGAGATGGTGCTGGCGAACGCGCAGATCGTTCTCGAGCGCGAGGTGGTGCGCGGCAGCGTGCTGGTGCGCGACGGGCGCATCGCGGCGGTGGAGCCGGGCGCGGTGGCGCTGGCGGGCGCGATCGACTGCGGCGGCGATCTGCTGATCCCCGGCCTGATCGAGCTGCACACCGACAATCTCGAGCGCCACATCCAGCCGCGCCCCAAGGTCGACTGGCCGCACGCGGCGGCGATCCAGGCGCATGACGGCGAGCTGGCCTCGGTGGGCATCACCACGGTGTTCGACGCCATGCGGGTGGGCTCGGTGATCTCGGGCGGGCGCACGGATTACCGCAAATATGCCCGCCCGCTGGCGACCGAGCTGATGCAGGCGCGGGCCAGGGGCATGCTGCGGATCAGCCATTTCCTGCATCTGCGGGCCGAGGTCTGCTCGGAGACGCTGCTTGACGAGCTCGAGGAGTTCGGCGAGGCCGACCGGGTGGGGATCCTGTCGATCATGGACCACACGCCGGGGCAGCGGCAGTTCCGCGACCTCTCGAAGCTGAAGGAGTACGTCTGCGGCAAGCATGGGCTCTCGGAGGCGGGGTTTGCCGACCACGTGGCCAACCTCACCGCCATCCATGACCGGCTGGGCGCGGCGCATGAGGCGGGGGCCGTGGCGGCGGCGCGGCGTCTGGGCGCGGTGCTGGCGAGCCATGACGACACCACCGCGGAGCACGTAGCGGTGAGCGCCGGGCACGGCGCGCGGCTGGCGGAGTTCCCGACCACGGTGGAGGCGGCCGAGGCCTGCCACGCCCATGGCATCGCGGTGATGATGGGGGCGCCAAACCTGATCCGGGGCGGCTCGCATTCCGGCAACGTGGCGGCGGCGGAGCTGGCCGAGCGCGGCTTCCTCGACATCCTGTCCTCGGACTACGTGCCTTCGGCGCTGATGACCTCGGCCTTCCAGCTGGCGGAGATCTGGGACGACCTGCCGCGCGCCATCGCCACGGTGACGGCGGCCCCGGCGCGGGCCACGGGACTCGACGATCGGGGGGGCATTGCGGAGGGACTGTTTGCCGATCTGGTGCGAGTGGCGCATATCGAGGGCGTGCCGGTCATTCGCGGCGTCTGGAGCCACGGTCGCCAGGTGGGGTGAGCCGGCTTCCCGGAAACGCTCCGGGGGAGCGTTTTGGCCTGCGAACGGGCGGAGCCCCGGGGTCGAGCCGGGGTCCCGGAAAGCTTCGGGAGGGGGGGAGCGGCCATTGAAACGAAAAAGGCCCCGGGCGGATGCCCGGGGCCTTGTCGTCTCATGCCGATGGCTGCGCGATCACTCGCGGTTGCCGAGCAGTTGCAGCAGGAACATGAACATGTTGATGAAGTCGAGATAGAGCTGCAGGGCGCCCATGATGGCGGCCTTGCCGAGCCACTCGCTGTCGCTATGCGCTGCGTGCTGCAGGTAGGTGTTCTTGATGTTCTGCGTGTCGTAGGCGGTCAGGCCCGCGAAGATCAGCACACCCAGGATCGAGATCGCGAAGTAGATCGCGGGCGAGCCCAGGAAGATGTTGATGATCGACGCCACGAGGATGCCGATCACGCCCATGATCAGGAACGACCCCCAGCCGGAGATGTCCTTCTTGGTGGTGTAGCCCCAAAGCGACAGGCCCGCGAAAGCGATCGAGGTCACCAGGAACACCTGCGCGATCGAGAAGCCGGTAAAGGCCACGAAGATCCAGCTCAGCGACAGGCCCATCACCGCCGCGAAGGCGTAGAAGAACAGCTGTGCGCCGGATGCGGACAGACGGTTCAGCGCCGCGCCGAAGGCGAAGGCCATGAGCAGCGGGGCAAACATCACGATCCAGCCGAGGATGTTCGGCTGTAGCGTTGCGGGGTCACGGAACACGGCCAGAAGCTCGGGGCTGGTGCCCACCGCCCAGGCGACTGCAAAGGTCAGCAGCATCCCGATGGACATGGTCCCGTAGACCTTGTTCATGTGGGCGCGCAGTCCTTCGTCAATCTGGGCCGCGCTGGTGGTTCCGGTGGCGGTCCGGATTGTTTTGTATTCAGCCATTCATGCCTCCAAGCTGTGTCTCAGGTCTCGAGATAAAATTATTGCTTCCGATATTGGCAGAGCGACGCGGCTTTTCAAGATGGCAGATGTCCGAAAACCTGTGGTTCCAATGCCTTTTTGACGGCGCGAGCCCCTAGCCGCGCCAGTGCGCCGGGGCGTCCCATGGCTTGCGGCTGGCCTCGTGCAGGGCGTCGGCCCGGCTGATCCCGAGATCGCGCAGCGCGGCGTCGTCAAGCGCGGCAAGGTGGCGGCGCTGGCGCCAGAGCGCCTGAAGGTCGAGCAGGCGCAGCAGAAGCGGGCGGCGGCGGGATTGCGGGCAAACGGCGCGGGGCAGGGCGATGTCACGGGGCATGAT
>NZ_JBYNAH010000401.1:0-1924 GCF_059781815.1 Salipiger sp.
GTGGTGGGCGAGGTGACCTCGGGCATGGACGTGGTCGACGCGATCAAGCGCGGCACCGGGCGCAACGGCGCGGTGGTGGGCCAGCCGGACCAGATGGCGACGGTCACCGTCACCGAGTGATGCAAGCGGTGCGCGCCCCTTCGGGGGCGCGCGCTGGTTTGAGCCGGCCCGCGCCTTCGGGCGCAGACCGGCGGGTCAGGAGGGCACTGCCCTCCTCTTGCCCCGGCAGGCCGGGGCAATTCACCTCCCGGGATATTTTCGGCCAGAAGAAGAGGCGGGCTCAGCGTGAGAGCCGCTCTGGCAGCCTGCGTGCGAGCGGCGCGAGGCCCGGGTGGTGCAGCCAGGTGCCGCCGAGCCGGTGCGGGCGGGCGCCGGTGCCGAGCTTGAAGCGGGTGAGGCCGGGGGCGGCGTCGGAATTTAGCATGCCAAGGTCGAGATGGGTGTGGCCGTTGCGGGCGAGCCAGCGCATGGCGGACCAGAGCAGGGCGTTCATGGCCGAGAGCGCGCGGCCTTGCGGTAGGGAGACGCCGATCTGCCAGGTCGCGGTGGGGCCGTGACGCAGGACGGCAATGGCGGCGACAGGCTGGCCGTTGCGGCGCGCCTCCCAGAGCTGCGCGGCACCCGGATTGGCCTTGGCGAAGGCGGCGATGAGGGCCGGGGGCAGGGCATGGTAGCGCTTTTGCCGTGCCTGTGCGGCCTCGGCGGCGAGCAGCCAGTGGTCCGGGGGCAACGGCAGGCGGCGGATCTGCAGCCCGTGGGTGGCGCTGCGGTTGAGTCGGTTGCGCCACTTGCCGTGCATCGCGGCGCGCATGGCGGCGTCATCCGTGAGGGGCAGCATGGCCAGGGTCGCGGGCGTGAGAAGGGGCCAGAAGCCTTCGGCGCGCAGGCTCTCCGGGCGCAGGCCGTCTGCATTGAGCAGAAGCGGGCCGCGGTGCCCCTCACGGCAGAGCGCCAGCCAGTCATTGGGTGGCGTGGGCGCGGCGAGCACCGGGCCGCGGGAGATCAGCGAGACCGTCCCGAGACAGGGCAGGCGGCGGGTTTGCGCCAGCCAACGCAACCCCTGCGCCTCGCCGCAGAGCACCGGCAGGCCCAACGCGCGCAGGGTGCGGGCGAATTCCGGCGACTGCTGCAGCGGCACGACGGGCGCGATCATGACCTGGATTAAGGACTCGGAAAGTGAATCCGTGGTTAACTCGGACCATGGCACAGAGTCTTTCCCCGCGCCGGGAGGCGCCCCGCTCGATTGCCGTGGTCGCTCCGGCGCCGCGGCCCACGCTCGCCTCGGCCTTGCTGCTCGCCACCGGCCTGTCGCTGCCCTTCGTGGCCCTGGCGCTGGTGCAGGCGGTTTTCTGACGCGTCGGGGGGGCAACGAGAAAGGGCCGGCGTAATGCCAGCCCTCTCAAGGTCGTGATACCATGCGGCGGCGTGCTTAGGCGAGCTTGACCAGCGCGTGGCGCTTCTTGCCGGCGGAGAGCTTCACCGGGCTCGCCAGCGCCGCGGCGTCGAGCATCAGCCCGGCGTCGGTGAGGGGCGCGTCGTCGATGCGGGCGCCGTTCTCGGCAATCAGGCGCTTGGCCTCCTTGCCGGATTTCGCCAGGCCCGCGCGCACGATCAGCTGCACGATCGAGATGCCCTCGCCGTCCAACTCGTCAGCGGAAAGCTCCAGCGTCGGCAGGTCGTCGCCCACGCCGCCCTTCTCGAACACCTCGCGCGCGGTGGCCTCGGCGGCGGCCGCGGCCTCGGCTCCGTGGCAGAGCGTGGTGACCTCGTTGGCGAGGATGATCTTGGCGGCGTTGATCTCGGAGCCCGAGAGCGCGCCGAGCCGCTCGCACTCGTCGAGCGGCAGCTCGGTATAGAGCTTGAGGAAACGGCCCACATCGGCATCGGTGGTGTTGCGCCAGAACTGCCAGAACTCGTAGGGCGA
>NZ_JBYNAH010000402.1:0-1923 GCF_059781815.1 Salipiger sp.
GGCGAGGCTGAGCCAGAAGCGGTGCGAGGGGGCGTTGTTCTGGTGCGGCATCTGCACCGCCAGCGTGCCGCCGGGGGCCAGCTTGGACGCCAGCAGCGTCAGCAGGTTGGCATGATCGCCGACCCATTGCAGCGCGGCGTTGGAGAAGATCAGCGCCGCGGGCTCCTCGGGCAGCCAGAGCGACAGGTCCTCGGCGACCAGCGCGTCATAGCAGCCGGTGCGCCGCGCCTGCTCGAGCATCGCTGCGCTGAGGTCCACCCCCACCAGCTTGCCGCCAAGCTGCTGCAACGCCGGGCCCACCGCGCCGCTGCCGCAGCCAAGGTCGATCACCGCGCCCTCGGGCAGCGGGCCGACGCTGCGCAGCAGGTCGATGGCGGGGCGCAAACGAAGACCCCGGAATCTGTGATAGAGTCCGGGGTCCCAGTCTGGTGTCTGCGAACCGCTCATGCGGTCGGTTCGGGTTCCATGCCGCCATCGCCGGCGGGCTTGGATTTCGGCTTGGTCTTGGGGATCGCGGTGACGCTGGGCGTGTCGTCGTCCGAGCTGTCGGCGCCGTCGCCGCTCTGCGGCGGCTCACCGTTCATCACGCGCTTGATCTCGTCGCCGGTCAGGGTCTCGTATTCGAGCAGGCCCTGCGCCAGACGCTCCCAGTCGTCCTTGCGGTCGGTGAGGATCTGGAAGGCGCGCTCATAGGCTTCCTGGATGAAGCGGCGCACCTCTTCCTCGATCAGCTCCTTGGTGTGGGCCGAGACCGACAGGCCGGCGGTGTTGCCCTGATAGCCCTCGTGGGCCTCGGAGTAGTCGATATTGCCGATCTTGTCCGACATGCCCCAGCGCAGCACCATGGCGCGTGCCAGTGCCGAGGCTTGCTGGATGTCGCCCGCCGGGCCGTTGGAGACGTTGGGCTCGCCGTATTTGATGATCTCGGCGGCCTTGCCGGCCATGGTCATGGCGAGCTTTTCCTCGCACTCCGACTTGTGCCAGTTCAGCCGGTCGATCTCGGGCAGCGAGACCACCATGCCAAGCGCGCCGCCGCGCGGGATGATCGTCGCCTTGTAGACCGGATCGCATTGCGGCAGGGTCAGGCCCACCACCGCGTGACCGGCCTCGTGATAGGCGGTCTTTTCCTTCTGGTCGGCGGTCAGCACCATCGAGCGGCGCTCGGCGCCCATCATGACCTTGTCCTTGGCGTTCTCGAAATCTTCCATCGTGACAAAGCGGCGGCCGACGCGGGCGGCCATCAGCGCCGCCTCGTTCACCAGGTTGGCGAGGTCCGCACCCGAGAAGCCCGGGGTGCCGCGCGCGATGATGCGCAGATCGACATCGGGGCCCAGCGGGGTCTTGCGGGCGTGCACGCCAAGGATCTTCTCGCGGCCCTTGATGTCGGGGTTGCCGACCATGACCTGCCGGTCGAAGCGGCCCGGGCGCAACAGCGCCGGGTCGAGCACGTCGCGGCGGTTGGTGGCAGCGATGATGATCACGCCCTCGTTGGCCTCGAAGCCGTCCATCTCGACCAGCAGCTGGTTAAGGGTCTGCTCGCGCTCGTCATTGCCGCCGCCATAGCCGGAGCCACGGTTGCGACCGACGGCGTCGATCTCGTCGATGAAGACGATGCAGGGGGCGTTCTTCTTGGCCTGCTCGAACATGTCGCGCACGCGGCTTGCGCCGACGCCGACGAACATCTCGACGAAGTCCGAGCCCGAGATGGTGAAGAACGGCACGCCGGCCTCGCCCGCGATGGCGCGCGCCAGCAGCGTCTTACCGGTGCCCGGAGGGCCCACGAGCAGCGCACCCTTGGGGATCTTGCCGCCGAGGCGCGAGAATTTCTGCGGGTTACGGAGGAATTCGACGATCTCTTCGAGCTCTTCCTTGGCCTCGTCGATACCGGCGACATCGTCAAAGGTGACGCGGCCATGCTTTTCG
>NZ_JBYNAH010000403.1:0-1922 GCF_059781815.1 Salipiger sp.
CCTGGTTGTCCAGCGCACCATAGGTGGCCTGGAATTCGGGACTGTTCACGAACCCGTTGACGACTTGCTGTAGGCTACGTTCGCCTGTGAACAGACGTTCGCTCCAGTTGGTCAGACCCGTCGTATCGGGCGCGCGGTCGAGCGTCGCCTGGTAGAGCCGGTAGACGATGGAGGCCTCGTCAGGGAACAGCCCGGGCCAGAGGGTATCGCCATAGAGGTAATCGTTGCCTGTGCCCCCTTCTAGCGTGTCAGGTCCCGCCAGTCCAATCAGTGTGTCATTGCCGCCCTCGCCAACGAGCAAGTCGCGCCCAGCGTCGCCCTGCAGCAGTTCCCCGAGCTCTGTCCCAACGAGGTTGTCCGCCGTGACCACATGCTGCGCGTAGATGTCGAGACCGTCTCCGCTGGGCAGTTGTGCGGACCAGGTGGCGAGAACCTCGTTTCCGGGCAGAGTGGTCAGGGACAGGTCGGACGACGAGATGCCCCCGCTGTCGAAGAGCAGCGTCTCATTGCCCTGCAAGCTTCCGTCCGCGTTGAGTCGCTGGAGGTAGAACCCTGGTGGGTGCACACCGTCAACGAAGCCGTGCGAGGACCACCCGACCAGCGCGCCGCCATCCTGCAAAGCAGTGATCTGCGGCGTGTAGGCCTCGTGCACGGTAGTGGTGCTGACCGCGATCTCGCCGCCGACCCGCGCGCCTGTAGCGTCGTAGGCTTGACCGAAGATCCGTCCATCGCCACCAACAGCCTGCGTCCAGACGGCGATGAAGCCGCCGCCCGCGAGGCCCGCCACTTGAACCTGGCCCGCGCCCCCACGGTCCGTGGCGGTGTCGATGCGGATCTCGCTGCCGAGCATCGCCCCGCCCTCGGTAAAACGTTGCGCGTAGATGCCGGCCGGCCCATTCCAGGCGACCACGAACCCACCACCAGCCAGCGCCGCGACCTGCGGATTGTCCTGCGCCCCGTCCGTCGTGGTGTTGACGAGGAACTCCGTCTCTCCGGCTCCGGGACCGCCGACGATCCGCGCCGCGATGCCCGTCGAGGCGAAATTGCCTTCTATCGCCAGGCTTTCCCAGACCGCGACCATGCCCCCGTCGCCGAGCGCTGCGGCGTCCGGGTTGCGGTGCAGGCTGGTCAGGGTGCTGAGTATCTCTCCGTCTCCTGACGGCACGCCGGTTCCGGTAACGCTCTGCGCCTCAATGAATAGACCGAACGGAGAGCTGCTGCGGGTTCCTTCCACTGCGGTTAAGCTGCCACCGGTGGCGATCAAAGAGAACGGTGTCTGCGCCGATTGAAGATCGTCCATGACCTCGAATTCGGCGCCTTGGAGTTGATCGCGGCTGTCGAAGAATGCACCGCGCAGCGTCACCGGGATGACGGAATCGCCCGAATGCCACATCACGGCATAGCCGCCGCCGGCAAGAGCGACCGCCTGCGGTTCCTGTTGCGCGCCGATGGTGAGGGTATTCACCAGGATCGGCGTGCCGACCGGTGTGGATGAGGTAGGCATGGCAGACCTCCTTGACGACCATACATCTCCGGCAGGGAAGATCTCAGGCGGAGATCGGCGGCGTTGTAGGAAACGAAAAAGGGAACTGCTGGTGTCATATGCCGCCCTCGACAGAGGATAGCACGTGACTGCGCTATCTCAAAACTCCCGCGCGGATCTTGTGGTGCCGAGAAGAGGACAACCGGCCGCCGATGACCATCTTCCGCATGTGGTAGATGTCGCCATCTCCCAGCGTGCTATCGCCTCCTTCGACGAGCATGGTCCTGTTCCCGGGATCTGCGGTCAGGGAAATAGACCGCGGACCCAGCTGTTTGGCCAATCTTCCTACTGGCAAGGGCACCACCTGCCCTGAGCTCGGTCTACCACTTTCACCCCCTCGGATGGATCAACGCTTCCCATTTCACTTGCGCAATCGCCT
>NZ_JBYNAH010000236.1:0-7784 GCF_059781815.1 Salipiger sp.
AAAATACCTCGGGGTGAATTGTCCCGGACATCGTCCGGGACAAGAGGGGCAGCGCCCCTCCCCCACAAAGACGCCGCGCGGCAAACCCGCCGATGCCGCGCCCCCGTCTTCTCTGGTTCAAAAATACCTCGGGGTGAATTGCGCCGGACGCAGTCCGGCGAAAGAGGGGCAGCGCCCCTCCGCTCCCCCGGCTTCCTACGAGGCGATCGGCACCAGGTGATTGTCCCAGGCCGCCTCGGCCCGCGCCAGCGGGCGCGCGCCATCCCGGCCCACCAGCACCACCCCGCCCAGCCCGTCGCTGGCCATGTACCCTCCGACATGGGGGGCGATGCCGCAGACATCGGCGCGCGACACCGCGCCGAGGAAGCGGCCAGCGTCCGAGAAGCGGTGGATCCGGCCGCCGCGCGGCGAGGTGATGGCGATCTCCGAGCCGTCGCCGGAAAACGCCACCGAGCCCGCATAGCCGTCCATTGCCAGTTCGTCGCCCAGCGGCGCCTCGCAGATCACCAGCTCTTCGCCGCGCCGGTGCAGTGCCAGCAGCGGCGGCGCCATGCCCGGCTCGCCCTCCCACTGCATGGCAAAGCCCACCAGCCCGTCCTCGCGCAGCGCAAGGTGGCGGATCGAGTTCTGGTAGAACTCCGGCAGCTCGCGCATCTCCAGAAGCGTACCGTCAAGCGCCGTGTAGACCAGGTTCGGGCGCATGGTGTCGGTGTTGAGCTTGGCGCGGTCCCACTTGTCGGTCTGGATGCCGCCATTGGCGATCACCAGCGTCTGGTGATCGGGCATCACCCGCAGGTCGTGCGGCCCCACACCGTGGCTGGCGAACTCGCCGATGCGCACGTAGCCTGCCTGCGCATCCCAGAGGCCGATATAGCCGGCGCTGTCCTCGACCGCCTGCTCGACGGTGTAGAGCAAGCCACCATCGGGCGAAAAGGTGCCGTGGCCGTTGAACTGGCGATCCTCGGGCGGCGTCAGCCGGTGCAGCACCTCCCCGTCGCGGCAATCGACCACCAGCGCATAGGTGCCCGGCCGGCGGGCGAAGCCCACCGCCTCGGCGCGCTTCGGGTGAGCGCAGGCGGCGTGGCCGCGGGCCGGCAGCGGCACGCTGAAGGCGGTGGAGCCGTCCTCGCGCAATCCCGCGAGCATGTAGCTGCCATCGGGCAGTTTTGCCGCGGCAAGGTAGGTCGGATCGCCCACCGCCGCCCAGCCGACCGCGGGCGTGGCCGAAGCGGCAAGCAGGCTGGCAAGGAAGCTGCGGCGCGTGGTCATGGGATCAGTCTCCGTCCTGCGAGTTGAAGCCGGGGGTGAGCCCCAGCGGCACGCCGACCTCCTGCTCGATGGCGTCGTGCAGCGCGCGCACATGCTGCTGCACGATCTCGAGCCGCAGCCGCGCCGAGGGGTCCTCGATATCCTGCAGCGCCCCATCCTCGACCCGGTCGGCCACCTCGTGCAGGCGCGTCAGCGCCGCTTCGGTGAGCGGCAGCTCCCAGTCGGCCAGCGTGTGGGCGAACTCGCTCGCGGCATCGGCGTAGAGGCGCACATTGCGCAGCGGGCGGCCCGAGCGCCACGCCTCGGCGCGGGTCGGGCGCGGGCGGTCGAAGGTGCCGAGCGGACGCCCCAAGCGGCTGTCGGCGGTGAACTCGAGGCTCGAGAGCACCTGCGTGTAAAGCGCGGTCAGCGCCTCCTCCTCGCTGAGATACGTGGCGTTGCCCTCGGCCCCGGCGCTCAGCAGCACCTCGGCATAGCCCTCGCGCCAGCCCGCCTCGAGCGCCTGCGCCTGGTTGGCGAGATCGTCGCTCATGGTCTGCACCAGCGTGCAGGCGTAGCTGCCCGCCTCGTAGCCCGCGAACTCGGCGTCATAGAGCATCCGCTCGAGCGCGAAGAGCCCGCGCGCGGCGATCGAGACCTCGGCAAATTCGCCCGGATCGGTGCCGACCTCCTCTTCGGAAGACAAAAGCCGGGTCAATGTCTTGGGCGTGAACCCGCGCGCATCGGGCCAGAAGGCGACCGACAGCGCGCCGGTCTCGGACGGCCCCATGCGCACATCGGCGACGCGGGTCCAGGCATCGAACGCGGCGTTCCATGGCTGGCGCAGCGCCTGGGCGGTACAATCCGCCTCGGCGGTGACCGCAAGCACCTCCGCCGCCTCGGCAAATCCCGCGTAGCCGGGCAGGATGTGGTTGGTCAGCGCCTCCTCGACCCCGGCAAGCGCGGGAGTGGCGGACAGGAGGGCACAGCACAGCAGGGAGTAACGCATTCAGAGACTTTCCAGATAGCGGATCAGGTCGGCACGGTCCGCCGGCGCCATCGACACCACCCGGTCGCGGGCGGGCTGGGCTTCGCCCCCGTGCCAGAGAATGGCCTCGAGAAGCGACCGCGCGCGGCCGTCATGCAGAAAGGTGGTATGCCCCGAGACCCGCTCGGTCAAGCCGATGCCCCAGAGTGGCGGCGTGCGCCATTCGCGCCCGGTGGCGCGGCCCTCGGGGCGGTGATCGGCCAGCCCCTCGCCCATGTCGTGCAGCAGCAGGTCGCTATAGGGCCAGATCAACTGAAAGCTGTGCTCGGGCCGATCCTCGAGCCGCGCGGTGACGAATTTCGGCCTGTGGCAGGCGGCGCAGCCGGTGTCGCGGAACAGCTGCTTGCCGCGCAACACCTGCGGGTCGTTGATGTCGCGCCGCGCCGGCACGCCAAGATTGGCGGTGTAATAGGTCACCGTGTCAAAGGCCTCGTCCGAGATCTCGACCCCGTCGAGATCGCCGCCATGCGGGGCGCGCCGGCAGGCGGTCTGTTCCTCGGTGCAATCGCCCCAGAGCACCGGGCGCAGCGGCGTGGCGATGCCGATATCGCCCGCAAAGGCGCTGGCGCTCTGCTCGCGCACCGTCGCTTCGCCCCCCTTCCAGCCGAAGCGGCCCAGCATGGGCTGGTCGTATTCCAACGACCAGACGATTGCCGGACGGCCCGAGATGCCGTCGCCATCGGCATCGTCGGGGTCGGCATTGGCGAGGATGTCCTCGACCGGGATCGCCTCGAGCAGGCCGAGCCCGATCATCTGAGGCGCCACGCGCGGGCTCAGCATCGCGTCCTCGCCGAGCGGCCCGTAGCCGAGATGCGCCGCGCGGTAGGTCGGCTTGCGCAGGACAGCGGTCTCGCCGCCCGCAAGCGGCACCTCGATGTCTTCGTAGCTCACCTCGAGCCGGTATTCCGCCGGGTGGCCGACGGTGGCGAAATCCTGAAGCTGGTCGCCATAGACCGGGTGCGGCGCGGTGGCGATCCAGTCGGCGATGGCGGGCATCAGAGCTTCGGGATCGGCGGGAACGGAAATGCGCAGGAACATCGAGACAGCGGTGTCGTCGGGCCCGTCGGGCGCATGACCGCGCCCGTCGCGCACATGGCAGGATTCGCAGCTCCGGGCGTTGTAGAGTGGCCCCAGACCGTCAGAGGCCAGCGTCGAGGACGGCGACGAGGTCCAGAGCTTCTGAAACAGCGCATCGCCAAGCGTGAACGCCATCCGCCGCGCCTCCGGCAGGTTGGTCGCCGGCTGCGCGAAGCCGCGCGCGTCGCGGCGCACCGGAACCGTGCCGGCGCCGGCCGGCAGCCCCTCGAAGGGCTCGGACGCGCTGAAATCGTCCGGCGCGGCCAGCACCTCCGCAATGCGGGCGCGCTCGCTTTCGGTGCGGGGAATGATGGTGAGATGGGGATCGCCGAGCCCGTCGCCGGGGGTTTCAGCGGAAAAGGAGGCGCCGCCCCAGATCAGGGCGGCGCAAAGGGCGAGTTTACTCGGCCTCGTCCATCGGCATGGCGTTGATGACCGCATAGCGTTCGGCACCGACCCGTTCGTAAAGTTCCAGTTGTGTTTCGAGGAAGTCGATATGCCCTTCCTCGTCGGCGATCAACTCCTCGAAGAGGTTCTTGCTGACGTAGTCGCCGACCTTTTCGCAGTGCTCGCGGGCCTCGATATAAAGCGTGCGGGCCTCGTGCTCGGCAGCGAGATCGGCCTCGAGCGTTTCCTTGGGATCCTGCCCGATTCGCAGCGGATCGAGTTTCTGCAGGTTCGGGTGGCCGCCGAGAAAAATGATCCGGGTGATCAGCTTGTCCGCGTGGTGCATCTCTTCGATGCTTTCCTCGCGGCTCTTCTTGGCCATGTGGCCGAGGCCCCAGTCATCTTGAAGACGGTAGTGCAGCCAGTACTGGCTGACGGCGGTAAGCTCGGAACGGAGTGCCTTGTTAAGGTACTCGATGACCTTTTCGTCGCCCTTCATTGCGCTTTTCCTTTGTTGATCCGCGACTTCTAAGCCCGCGGAGTTCCATGGGTACTTCGAGATTGTCGTTCGCGCGCATGGTTTGCAAGAAAAGCGGCATGCAGCCTCCGCAATCGGCCGCTTTTCCGAGGGCATGATAAATCTTGCCGGGGGTGATGATCGTCTGTGCATCGGCAGCACGCATCCAGTCGATGGCGGCGTGAATATCCCGATCCGAGATGCCTTGGCAGCTACAGACGATCATCTGGAGAGGTCCTCTTACTGGAACACGGCGTTGGGGTCGTCGAGGCTGTCGGAGCCTTCGAATTCGACGCCCGAGAGATCCAGCGCCACGACCACCCGCTCGATGCTGCGGGTCTGGTCGATCAGGCCGTTGACGCCGCCCATGATCAGCTCCTCGCCCTTCTCGTCGCCGAGCGCGAGCATCTGGTCATAGGCAAAGCCGCCCTCGGCCGCCGCCTTGATGGCGCCGAGCGCCGTCATGGTGGCCTCGAGCTTGGCCTTCATCTCGTCGTCGAGCGCCGCATCGGTCTCGGCCACGAGATCCGACAGCGACGGGCCTTCGACGGTCGAGCCGTCGATGCGGGTGTAGCTGCCCAGATAGACGTTCTGGATGCCCTTGCCGTCGAAGTAGTGCGAGTTGTGGGTGTTGTCGGAGAAGCAGTCATGCTCTTCCTCGGGGTCGTTCAGCATCAGCCCGAGGCGCATCCGCTCGCCGGCTTGCTCGCCATAGGACAGCGAGCCCATGCCGGTCAGCATCGCGATGATGCCGGCGTTCTCGTCGTCCATCACCGCCTCGCGGGCGTCGCCGCCCTCGCCCCATGCGGCCACCATCTCCTCGAGATCGGAGACCAGCAGGTCGGTCGCCGCCTTGAGATAGTCGGCACGGCGGTCACAGTTGCCGCCGGTGCAGGCGTCGCCGGTGACGTAATCGGTGTAGGGGCGTTCGCCGGCGCCAGCCTCGGTGCCGTTCAGGTCCTGTCCCCAGAGCAGGAACTCGATGGCGTGGTAGCCGCGCGCCACGTTGGTTTCGATGCCGTCGGCCTCGTTCAGCGTGTCGGCGATCAGCGCAGGCGTAATCTCGGAGGCGTCGACCTCCTGCCCCGCCAGCGTCACGCTCGGGTTCGCGATGATGTTGAGCGCGGCATACTCGTTTTCGTCGGTGGCGCCACCGTAGGACTCGTCCACGTAGTCGATCAGGCCCTCGTCCAGCGGCCAGGCGTTCACCTTGCCTTCCCAATCGTCGACGATCGGGTTGCCGAAGCGGAACACTTCGGTCTGCTGGTAGGGGTCGCGCGATGCCAGCCACGCCTCGCGGGCGGCGCTCAGCGTCTCTTCCGACGGCTCGGCGATCAGCGTGTCGACGGCCTGTGCCAGCGCCTGCGCGGTGGTCAGGCTGTCCTCGTAGCCCGCCTGCGCGATGTCGGCATAGGTGTCGAGCACCGCCGCCTTGTCGGTCTCGGCAAAGGCCGGCGCGGCCAGCAGCAGCGCGAGCGCGGTGGAAGTGGCAAATTTCATGGTCTGTCCTCGTTGGCGTGTCATTTTCTGACGGTATTGTTTGGCTGACGACGGCATCATTTGGTCAGGATCAGCTTTCCCGCCTTGGTGATCCGCAGGGTGTAAACCTGCCCGTCGAGTTCGATCTCTGCGATGTTGCCGCCCGCGGTGAGAGCCCGTGCGACGTGGCGCGGCAGGGCCGGCACGGCGGCTTCGGCATTGAACTTAGTTTCCATCATTTCACCATCTCCCTGCTCTCGATCCGGTCGAGCAATGTTTCGAGACTGGCGTCCGCGGGCCAGAGGCCCCCAATCACCATGGCAATCAGATCCTTGCTGTCTTGGCGCGGGGCGGCAGCCTCGGCGCGGAATCGGTTCTCGGACATTGTCAGCCTCGTTGATCCTGTTCGCTATCGGGCTGCCCCGGCTCCTCATGCAGGGTGGCTGGATGAGGTCTTTTCTGAGCAAAAGAATCGGATAAGTCAACCTGACAATTACAGTCAGCTTTTCCGGAACGCAGAAAATCGTCGCTGCGACCAATCGTTACGCGGCGCGGACAGCATTCTGCAGAGATGTGCGAGGATTTGAGAAGGGCGGAGCGCCGGTGTTCCGGCTGCCCCGCCCTGCAAGATGGACCGGTCCGCTGATTAGCGCGTGTCCCTGTTGCGATCCCGCGCACTTGTCAGCGCGTAGATCAAAACCGCTATCACCGTGAGACCGGCCAATCCCGCAATGAAGATATCTGCGGTCATAGCTGTCTCCGTTGGATGTTCACGTCATCAACACGTCACGCGGGGAGTCGGTTCCGGAACTATTCGGAAAGCTCGCGGGTTGTGTCAGCAAATTCCAGCCGATGCGGGGAACCCATGCTACACAGTCTCGTCGACCTTCTGTCCTGGCCCGTCTCGACCGGCGACCAAAGCGCGTCGCTGACGGATGTTCTGTTCGATCCCGAAACCCGCCACCTGACCTATCTCGCAGTGCACCGACCGGGCGACCGGGGCGGCAGCGCGCTCGCCGCCGCATCGCTGATGACACGGCCCGACGCGCAGGCGCGCCGGCTCAGCGTCTCGATGAGCGACGAAGATCTGGCGCGGGCACCGCATTGGCAGGGCGGCGCCCGGGAGCTTGACGCGCTGCTGACCGCGATGCCGCCGCTGGTCATCGGCCCCTTCGGTGCGACCCACGCGCCGCTGGCGCTGGCGGGAGTCTTCGGCCGCGACGATGCGCCCGAGAACGATCCCCGCGCCGACGCGGCGCTGGAGCGGTATCAACGTCTTGGACGCTGGCTCGACCGACCGGTCTTTGCCCGCGACGCCGAGATCGGCACTCTGACGGACATGCTTTATGACGCCGAAGCCAACCGCATCGACTATCTCGTGGTCGATAACGGCAAGCTCTTCGGGAACCACAAATACGCCCTGCCCTTTTCCACGCTGGCGCATCGCGCGCCGGGCGCGAAGGGCGGCCACCTTGTGCTCGACATCGCCGAGCACGAGCTGGTCGGAGCCGCAACCCCGGACGCCGTTCTCGAGCCGGCGCGCGCCTGACAGGGCCGCGCGCGGGCGGCAGATTTCGGAAAAGAAGCGCCGGAGCCGAAGGCGCTTAGCCGGCGTTGCCCCAGAACGGCTCGTCCGCCTCGCGGGCCTCGGCCTCTGCCGCCGTCACCTGTGCATCCTTGCCGCTGCCGGCCTTGGCCGCGGCAACCAGCGAACGGAACAGCCGGCGGTGCGCCCGGCGGTAGATCAGATGCTCGGGATGCCACTGCACCCCCAGGGCGAACGGATCGCTCATGCGCTCGATCGCCTGCACCATGCCGCCATCGTCGCGCGCCGCCACCCGCAGCCCCTGCCCGAGCCGGTCCACAGCCTGGCTGTGCAGCGCGTTCACGTAAAGACATTGCGCCTTGGCCGAGCGCGCGAGCAGCGTGTCGTTGCCAATCTCGACCTTCTTGCGCGGCAGGATGGTGCGGATGTGGCGCGAGTCGTAGACCTCGAAACCTCCCAGCTGCAGCCCTTCGTGTAACGGC
>NZ_JBYNAH010000002.1:0-63503 GCF_059781815.1 Salipiger sp.
CCCGGCGCCCGAGCCGGCCCCGGCCCCGGCGGTCGCGCCGCAGCCCCCGGCGGTCCCGATGCCGCCGCTGGACAGCCTCGGCTACCAGCTGCGCGGCGTGGTCCGCAACGGCGAGGCGGTCTGGGCCCTCGTCGCCCACCCCACCGGCGAGCAGCTGGTGCGCCGCGGCGAGGCGCTGGCCGAAGACATCCGGGTCACCCGCATCGACGCCGCCGGCCTGTGGCTGTCGCGCCAGGGCAACCCCGAGGAGCTGCTGGCCTTTCCCGACTGAGCCCGCCCCGCGGCACCGCCCGCCGAAATCGGCGCCTGCGCCGCAGCAAAGAGTGTCTTTTGCGCCCGGATCGGCTAAGGTCTCGGAAAACAAGCTGCCCGGACCCTGCGAACCGGGCGGCGGCAGACAGGCGGATGATACGACATGTCGAGGATCAGGACGGCTCTGGCCATCTTTGCACTGACGGCTTTCTCGGGCCTTGCCGGCCTGCCCTTTGCCCCCCTTGGCCCGGCCCCGGCTGCGGCGCAGGTGCGGCTGGACCTGCGTGACGCGGACCTGCGCAACTTCGTCGAGATCGTCTCGGAGGCCACCGGGCGCAGCTTCGTGCTCGATCCCGGGGTGCGCGGCACCGTCACCGTGATGGCCCCGGGCGAGCTCAGCCCCGGCGCGCTCTACCAGGTCTTTCTCAGCGTGCTCGAGCTCAACCGGCTGACCGTGGTCGACGGCAACGGCGCCGACCGGATCGTGCCGATGAACGTGGCGCGCGAACTCTCCGGCGACACCGTGGCCGGCGCGCCGCAGGGCTTCGAGACCCGGGTCATCCCGGTCGAGAACATCCCGCTGCAGGAGGTGATCGACGTGGTCCGCCCGCTGCTGCCCTCCGAGGCGGTGCTGACCCCGGTGCCGGGATCGGGTCTGCTGATCCTGTCCGACCGCGGCGCCAACCATGCCCGCATCAGCAAGCTGATCCAGCGCCTCGACCAGCCGCGCGACGCGCCGATCGAGATGATCCGGCTGCGCAACGCCAACGCCGCCGAGGTGCTGCAGGTGGTGCAGTCGATGAACATTATCCCCGAGGGTGCCGCGGTCAGCGCCGACCGGCGCTCGAACGCGCTGGTGATCTCGGGCCCCGACAGCCTGCGCGAGCAGATCCGCATCCTCGCCGCCCGGCTCGACACCCAGCAGAACAACACCTCCTCGCACGCGGTGCCGCTGAACTATGCCGATGCCGCCACCCTGGCCGGGGTGGTGCTGCAGGCGATCGACGGCGGCTCCGCCACCGAGGGCACCGGCGGGCCGATCCGCATCGTCCCCGAGGCGCAGACCAACACCTTGCTGATCACCGCCCCGCGCGAGCGGCTCTCGGAGATCGTCGAGATGATCCACTATCTCGACCGCCGCCCCACCCAGGTGCTGGTCGAGGCGGTGATCTTCGAGATGTCGAGCGAGGGCTTCTCGGACCTCTCGACGCAGTTCGGCGCGGTGCTGAACAACGCGCTGGTCGGCGGCGCCCAGTTCTCGCTCGACGGCCGGTCGACCCTGACCAGCGTCATTTCCGCCCTGCGCGACAACACCACCCCCGCCATCGGCAATGGCGGCTCGCTCGGCGGCGTGCACCAGCGCGGCGACAGCGGCATCGTCGCGCTGCTCAGCGCCATCGCCTCGAGCAACTCCACCCGGCTGCTCTCGACCCCGTCGATCCTGACCCTGAACAACCAGGAAGCCGAGATCGTGGTGGCCCAGAACGTGCCCTTCGTCACCGGCTCCTACTCCACCGTCAGCGACAGCAGCGCGGTCGAGAACCCGTTCCAGACCATCGAGCGCCAGGACGTCGGCCTGACGCTGAACGTCACGCCGCAGATCAATGCCGACCGCACGGTGAAGATGGTGATCAAGCAGGAAGTGTCGAACCTGACCAACTCGACCTCCTCCGCCGGCGGCGAGATCACCGCCAAGCGCACCCTGTCGACCACCGCGCTGGTGCGCGATGGCAATGTCATCATGCTCGGCGGCCTGCTCGAGGATGGCGACGGCACCGTCTCGCAGCGGGTGCCGGGGCTGTCGGACATCCCGCTGGTCGGCGGCCTGTTCCGGGGCCGCAACGTCAGCGAAAACCAGCGCGTGCTGCTGGTGCTGATGCGCCCGCAGGTGGTCTCGAACGACACCGAGGCCGAGGCGCTGACCCGCCGGCTGGCCGGCGAGGCGAAAGCCGCCAGCCTCGCCATGCGCCCGCTCGACGACGGCCGCTACCCGCGCCTGCCGACGGGCTCGCTGCCCTTCGACGGGGCCGATCTCAACCAACCCTTCGATGCCGGATTCGTCGATGACATCGCCCAAAGCCGCAACCTCCCGCCCCTTCCCAGCCGGCTCCGTTTCAGCACCGACTAGGCTGCCCTTCGCCTTCGCCCGCGACCAGCAGGTGATCCTCGACGGCGCCCGGCTGATCGCCGCGCCGGGGGCGACGATGCTGGGCCTGCGGGAGGCGCAGCGCCGCGCCGGCCCCAGGGCCGCGCTGCAGGTGGAAGAGACCGACAGCGCCCGGTTCGAGACTGAACTGGCCCGCGTCTACCAGTCGGATACCGGCGAGGAGACCCCCTCGGACCTGCTGTTCGATCTCGGCGACGAGACCGCGTCCGCGCGCCAGCGCGACCTGCTCGAGGATCCCGGCGAGGCGCCGGTGATCCGGCTGGTCAACCGGCTGCTGCGCCAGGCGGTGCAGGCCGAGGCCTCGGACCTGCACGTGGAGCCGCACGAGGGCGGGCTGCGCGCCCGGATGCGGGTCGACGGCTTCCTGCAGACGGTGATGGACCGCTCCGACGTGCCGGTGCGGCGCATCGTGTCGCGGCTCAAGGTGATGGCCGGGCTCGACATCGCCGAGACCCGCCTGCCGCAGGACGGGCGCATCGCGCTCGCGCTCGGCGGCCGGACCATCGACTGCCGCGTCTCCTCGCTGCCGGGCCATTACGGCGAACGCATCGTGCTGCGCATCCTCGACCGCTCCGCCGGGCTGATGCCGCTGGCCGAGCTCGGGCTGTCGCAGCCGCAGCAGGCGCTGCTGCAGAAGCTCTCGGCGCTGCCCAACGGCATCATCCTCGCCACCGGCCCCACCGGCGCCGGCAAGACCACGACGCTCTATTCCCTGCTCCAGCTGGCCAACCAGGACGCGCGCAACATCGTCACGGTGGAGGACCCGATCGAATACGACCTGCCGGGGATCTCGCAGAGCCAGATCAACGCCGAGATCGGCATGACCTTCGCCGCCGGGCTGCGCGCCACCCTGCGCCAGGACCCGGACGTGATCCTGGTGGGCGAGATCCGCGACGGCGAGACCGCCGCCACCGCGACCCAGGCGGCGCTGACCGGGCACCTTGTGTTCTCGTCGCTGCACGCCAACAGCTCGCTGGGCGCGGTGGTGCGGCTGCGCGATCTCGGGGTCGAGAACTTCCTGATCGCCGCCACCCTGCGCGGGGTGATCGCGCAGCGGCTGCTGCGGCGGCTCTGCACCGCCTGCCGGGAGCCGCACGCGCCCGACAGCGCCGAGGCGGCGCATTTCCTGCGCCACGACGTGCCGGTACCCGAACGGCTCTACGACGCCCCCGGCTGCGACGCCTGCGCCGGCACCGGCCATGCCGGGCGCATCGGCATCTTCGAGATGATCGAGGTCGGCGCCGCCCTGCGCGAGGCCATCGACCGCGGCGCCAGCGAGGCGGAGATGACGGCGCTGGCGCTCGGGGCGACCGAGACCCTGTTCGGGCAGGGCCTGCTCGCCGCGGCCTCCGGCCGGACCAGCCTCGCCGAGACCCTGCGCGTGGTCGGGGACGTGGCGTGAAGGCCTACAGCTACACCGCCTATGCCGGAAACGGCCGTAAGCGCAGCGGCACGGTGGTCGCCGAGACCGAGGCCGACGCCGCCGCCCAGCTGACCGAGAAGGGGCTGTTCGTCGCCGAGCTGACCCTGCGCGGCCGGCATCTGTCGCGCCGCCGCGCCCGGCTCAACGCCGACCTGCAGGCGGTGTTCACCCGGCAGATGGCGGTGCTGCTGGCCGCGGGTCTGCCGGCCGAGGCGGCGCTCGAGGCGGTGCGCGCGGGCGGCCACGCGGCGCTCGACGCGGTGGCGGCGCAGGGCCGCGCCGCGCTGATGGAGGGCGCGCCGCTGTCGGAGGCGCTGGAGGGCACCGGGGCGGGCTTTCCGCCCTATTACATCGCGGCGCTGCGCGCCGGCGAGACCGCCGGCGATCCCGGCGCGGTCTTTGCCGAGCTGGCGGACCATCTCGAGCAGCTCGGCAGCGACCGGGCGCAGATCGCCACGGCGCTGATCTACCCCGCCTTCGTCGCCGCGGTGTCGCTGCTGGTCTGCGGCATTCTCATGGTCTCGGTGGCCCCCGAGATCGTCGCCATGTTCGACATGGCGGGCCGGCCGCTGCCGGCGCTCACCCGCCGGGTTCTGGCGGTGAGCGACTTCATCCGCGCGCAGGCCGTCTGGCTGTCCCTGCTGCTGGCGGCCCTGGCGCTGCTCGGCCTTGCCTCGGGACGGGTGGCGGGGCTGCGCCGCATCCGCGACCGGCTGTGCCTGCGCCTGCCGCTGATCGGGCGGCTGATGCGGCTCTCGGCGGCGGTGCAGTACATGCGCACGCTGGCGCTGCTGCTGGCCAGCCGCCACCCGGTGCCGGGCGCGGTCGAGGGCGCCTCGGCGGTGCTCGGCGTCGAGAGCTTCGCCACCGAGGGCCGGGCGGTGGCCGAGGCGGTGCGCCAGGGCGAGCCTCTGTCGCGGGCGCTGGACCGGCTCTCGATCATCCCGCCGGTCGCCCGCCAGCTGATCGCCGCCGGGGAAAGCTCGGCCCGGCTGGCCCGGATGACCGAGCGCGCCGCGATGCTGGTCGAGACCGGCCTGTCGACCGAGCGCAAGCGCATCGCGGCGCTGCTCGAGCCGCTGCTGATGATGCTGGTCGGCGGTTTCGTGCTGGTCGTGGTGCTGTCGGTGCTGCTGCCGATCTTCGATCTGCAGGCGGTGGTGGCGGGGTAGTCGAGACGCCGCGCAAAGCCCCTGCCGCTGCGGGTTCCTGACGGCGGCCCGTTTTCGCGCCGCGTGGCAAAGGATCGCCGCAGGAGCCAATCGTTTGCGCAGTTCGCTCTTTTTTTGCCCGGTTATCCTCTGTAGACAAAGCGTGAGCAAACGGCGCAGACGACAAAAAGTTCATATTATGCTGGAAATTGAAAAGACCGCCCTGCCAGGCGTTTTGATCCTGACCCCCCGGCGCTTCGGCGACAATCGCGGTTTCTTCTGTGAAAGCTGGAACAAGGCGCGCATGGCCGAGCACGGGCTCGACTATGATTTCGTGCAGGACAACCACTCGCTCAGCGCCACCAAGGGCACTGTGCGCGGCCTGCACTTCCAGAGCCCGCCGCATGCCCAGGACAAGCTGGTGCGCTGCGGCAAGGGCCGGCTCTTCGACGTCGCCGTCGACATCCGCAAGGGCAGCCCGACCTACGGCAAATGGGTCGGCGAGGAGCTGAGCTTCGAGAACGGCAAGCAGCTTCTGGTGCCCGCGGGCTTCCTGCACGGCTTCGCCACGCTCGAGCCCGACACCGAGATCATCTACAAATGCACCGATTACTACGCCCCCGACTGCGACGGCGCGGTGCGCTTCGACGACCCCGATATCGGCATCGACTGGGGCATCGACAATTCCGAGGCGGTGCTTTCGGAGAAGGACGCCGTGGCGCCCTTCCTGAAGGATTTCGACAGCCCGTTCACCTATCAAGGATAAGAGCAGATGAAACTTCTGGTAACCGGCGGCGCGGGCTTCATCGGGTCGGCCGTGGTGCGGCTCGCCGTTTCGCGCGGCCATGAGGTCGTCAATCTGGATGCGCTGACCTATGCCGCCTGCCTCGACAACGTGGCGACGGTGTCCGAGAGCCCGCTCTACGCCTTCGAGCAGGCCGATATCCGCGACCGCGCGGCGCTCGACCGGATCTTTGCCGCCCACAAACCCGACGCGGTGATGCATCTCGCCGCCGAGAGCCATGTCGACCGCTCGATCGACGGGCCCGGCGATTTCATCGAGACCAACATCACCGGCACCTACAACATGCTCGAAGCCGCCCGCGCCTACTGGGTCGCGCAGGGCAAGCCCGAGGCTTTCCGCTTCCACCACATCTCGACCGACGAGGTGTTCGGCTCGCTGCCCGCCGACCCGGAGGTGCAGTTCACCGAGGACACGCCCTACGACCCGCGCAGTCCCTATTCCGCCTCGAAAGCCAGCTCCGACCACCTGGTGCGCGCCTGGCACGAGACCTACGGCCTGCCGGTGGTGCTGACCAACTGCTCCAACAATTACGGCCCCTACCACTTCCCCGAAAAGCTCATCCCGGTGGTGATCCTGAACGCGCTCGCCGGCAAGCCGCTGCCGATCTACGGCAAGGGCGACAACATCCGCGACTGGCTCTATGTCGAGGATCACGCCGACGCGCTGCTTCTGGTGGTCGAGAAGGGCGAGCTGGGCCGCAGCTACAATATCGGCGGCGAGAACGAGCGCACCAATCTCGAGCTGGTCAAGACGCTCTGCACCATCCTCGACGCCAAGCGCCCGAAAGAGGCCGGCTCCTATGCCGACCAGATCACCTTCGTGACCGACCGCCCGGGCCACGATGCGCGCTACGCCATCGACCCCTCGCGCATCCGCGACGAGCTCGGCTGGCGGCCCTCGGTCACGGTGGAAGAGGGTCTGGAAAAGACCGTGCAATGGTATCTCGACAACGAGGCCTGGTGGCGCCCGCTGCAGGAGCGCCAGGGCGTCGGCGTACGGCTCGGCACCGGCACGACCGGGAAGGTCTCGGCATGAAGGTTCTCGTCTTCGGAAGCACCGGCCAGCTCGGGCTCGAACTGGCGCGCCGCGCCGGCGACGTGACGCTCGAGATCCACGGCCGCGACAGCGCCGATTTCACCGACCCCGCCGCCTGCGCCGCGCTGGTCGCGGCCTCCGGGGCCGACGCGGTGATCAACGCGGTGGCCTACACCGCGGTCGACAAGGCCGAAGAGGAAGAGGCGCTGGCCACCACGATCAACGGCGAGACCCCGGGCGCCATCGCCCGGGCCTGCGCCGAGGCGGGCCTCCCCTTCGTGCATGTCTCGACCGATTACGTCTTCGACGGCGCCGGCGACGCGCCCTTCGCCCCCGACCACCCCACCGCCCCGCTCGGCGCCTACGGGCGCAGCAAGCTCGCGGGCGAGGAGGCGGTGCGCGCCGCCGGCGGCGCCCATGCCATCCTGCGCACCTCCTGGGTGGTCTCGTCGCATGGCAAGAACTTCGTCAAGACCATGCTGCGGCTCGGGGCCGATCGCGACCGGCTGACCATCGTCGCCGACCAGGTGGGCGGGCCGACCTGCGCCGCCGACATCGCCGATGCCTGCCTCGCCATCGCCGCCGCGCTGCGCGAGGATCCGTCGAAATCGGGCACCTACCATTTCTCCGGCGGGCCGGATGTGAGCTGGGCCGATTTCGCCCGCGAGATCTTTGCCCAGGCCGGGATCACCTGCGAGGTGGCCGACATCCCCTCGAGCGACTACCCGACCCCGGCGCAGCGCCCGCTGAACTCGCGCATGGACAACAGCGCCACCGAAGCGACCTTCGGCATCGCGCGCCCCGACTGGCGCGACGGGCTGCGCGCGCTGCTCGCCGATCTGGAGCAGTCCGGACAATGACCGGACTGCTGCGATATGCCCGCAGCGAGGATGTCGCCCTGTCGCAGAACAAGGCACATGGCTTCGCGGCGCATAACGCACTGGTGCACTACCCCTCTGGCGCGGTCTACAGCTTCATCCCGAAGAACGCCTGTTCGACCCTGCGCTACTCGATGGCGCGCGCCAACAACTGCATCGCCGGCCCCGAGGACTGGACCTGGATCCACCTCAACAACGGCACCTTCTCGGCCACCCTGCCCGAGCTGGTGCGGGCGCCGTTCAGCTTCACCGTGCTGCGCTGCCCGCATGCGCGGCTGGCCAGCGTGTTTCTCGACAAGATCGTCGACAAGACGCCCGAGCTCTGGCAGCTCTACCGGCTGACCCGCGACGGCTTCGATCCCGACGGGCTGAGCTTCCGCGCCTTCGTCGCGCTGCTCGAGGGCGAGGACCTGCTGAAGGTCAACATCCACTGGCGCCCGCAGCAGGACTTCCTGGTCTACGAGCGCTATTCCCGCGTCTTCGCGCTGGAAGCCTTCCGCGAGGTGGCCCCGGTGCTGCGCGACGAAATCGGCTTCGAGGTGCAGGACGCCCGCAGCCTGACCGGGCACGGCACCGACCGGGTCGCGTTGATCGGCGAGGGATGCTTTGCCGACATGCCGGTCTCGGAGCTGGCGGCGCTGAAGCGCGACGGGCGCCTGCCCGCCCACGCGCAGCTTTACGACGCGCCGCTGAGCGCCCGGGTAGCCGGGCTCTATGCCGGCGACATGACCCTTTACGCCACGCATCTCGACGCAAAGATGCTGACCTTCCCGGAATTTCTTGAGACGTAAGACAAGGCACAGTTCGATGACGAAACGCAAAGGCATCATCCTCGCAGGCGGCTCCGGCACCCGGCTCTACCCGATCACCATCGGCGTCTCGAAGCAGCTTCTGCCGGTCTATGACAAACCGATGATCTACTACCCGCTGTCGGTGCTGATGCTCGCCGGCATCCGCGAGATCTGCCTGATCACCACGCCGCAGGACCAGGAGCAGTTCAAGCGCACGCTGGGCGACGGCAGCCAGTGGGGCATCGAGCTGACTTACGTGGTGCAGCCGAGCCCGGACGGGCTGGCCCAGGCCTTCATCCTCGCCGAGGACTTCCTCGCCGGCGCGCCCTCGGCGCTGGTTCTGGGCGACAACATCTTCTACGGCCACGGCCTGCCCGACATGATGGCCCAGGCCGATGCCCGCGAGAGCGGCGGCACCGTCTTCGGCTACCGCGTCGCCGATCCCGAGCGCTACGGCGTGGTGGATTTCGACGCCGACGGCCGCGCCACCTCGATCATCGAGAAGCCCGAGGTGCCGCCGTCGAACTACGCGGTCACCGGTCTCTACTTCCTCGACGGCAGCGCGCCGGAGCGGGCCAAGCAGGTCGCGCCTTCGCCGCGCGGCGAGCTCGAGATCACCACGCTGCTCGAGATGTACCTGCACGAAGGCCAGCTCGACGTGAAGCGCATGGGCCGCGGCTACGCCTGGCTCGACACCGGCACCCACGGCTCGCTGCTCGATGCCGGCAACTTCGTGCGCACGCTGGAAAAGCGCCAGGGCCAGCAGGCGGGCTGCCCCGAGGAGATCGCCTTCGACCAGGGCTGGATCGACCGCGAGCAGCTGGCGGCACGGGCTGACAAGTTCCGCAAGAACGATTACGGGCGGTATCTCATGGGGCTGCTGCGGGGCTGATCCCAGCCCTGCCTGACCGCCCCCCTCAGTTACGTCGAAGATAGAAATACCATCGGGAGAAAGACGTTTTGAAAGTCGCCTGTTTGATGATGCAGAAGAATGAAGCTCAGCTTCTTGCACCTTGGATCCAGTATTACAGTCGACTTTTTGGCGCTGAAAACCTGTACATTTACGACAACGGCTCGACGATGCCCGACGTCCTGCACATTCTCGATCAGGCCGAAGAAGCCGGGGTAAATGTAAACCGCGCGCATTCGGAAAAATCCGATTTCGAAAACAAGGGCGGGATCATTGCGCGTCGGATAAAAGAACTCGACGAAAAAGACGACTATGATTTCTTTTTCCCGCTCGATTGCGACGAGTTCATCGGCGTCGAACGCGAGGGCGAGAGCCCCTCTTTCCGGAAAGCCGACATCCTCGAAGAGCTCGCGCAGTACAAGGATGCAAAGCGCGTGCTGTTCATCGGGAAAGGCTATGACAACCATCCGGCCATGACTGGGATGTTCCGCCCCACCACCGAAGTCCGCAAGACCTTCTTTGCCAGGCAGACCTGCGAAAGCCTGGATATCGGGTTTCACGACGGCAAGTCGAAGCACGGAGGCGGCAAGCGCGCGACGAATTTCGTATACGCGCATTACCACTGGAAGCCCTTCGAATACGCCCAGCGGCACACGCGGGAAAAGCTCGGCGGGCGGGTTCCCAATTTCGACCGGGACACGCTTATCGCGCACAGGGACAAGAGAGGCGCTGGCCATCACCTTGTGAAGGTGCTTCTCCATCCGGATGCCGCATCGTACTACGCGGCGTTCAAGCCTGAAAAATACCTGCGCCTCTCATCCTTCACCGACGCAATGGGAGAATATGGCATTCCCATCCCATATTCCGAGACCTCCTGATTTATTATTGCCTCCTCTCCCGAACCCCTTATTCCAAGTCGCCGCCCGACAGGTTAAAATATGCTTCAAATTAAAAACAAGATCTACCGCCGCGGCAGCGGGTATACGCTCAATATCGATTCCCTGAGCTCGACCCGCATCGTTGGCTGGGCGAAACGCAATGACAGCGATCAGCCGCTGGTCTGCACCTTTCACATCGACGGCAAGGAGGTCGCCACTGCGGTGCCCTGTGACCTGCATCGGGACGATCTCGCCGCGGAAGGGATCGGACAGGGCAATTACGGTTTCGACATCCCGCTTCCGTCGCCGCTCTCCGCGCAGAAAGAGCACGTCGTCACCCTCGTCGACGCCTCCAGCGGCAAGCCCGTCGGAAAGCAGCGCCTGCGCAGCAAATCCTATCGCGGCAATATCGACGCGATCCATGGCGAAACCCTGCATGGCTGGTGCACCAAGGATGGCGAACCGGCACCGGCGCGGATCGACCTCTGCGCCGGCGAGACGGTGCTGGCCGGAGAGGTGCTCGCCGACCAGCCGCGTCCGGACGTCCAGGCGGCGTTCGGGGGCCGCGCGGAATGCGGCTATGCGATCCCGCTTCCGCTGGCGGAGCTGAGCCAAGACGCCGTTCTGATCGTGCGCGACAGCCGGTCCGGAGAGGCGATCTCCAGGGCGCCGCTGGCGCAGCTGCTCGCACATCGGGTGCTCGAAGCCGCTCCGATCCCGGCCCCGGCCCCGGAAACGCCGGTGGCGACGCAGCTCGATCCGGCCGGAATGGCACCGCAGGATGCCGGCGCGACGGCGCTCTTCACCCATCATGCGGACGGGGTCGAGCTGCACGGCTTCGCGGTGCCGCGGGAGCGCCGGGTCGTGGTCTACGCGGTCAGCCCCACGCCCCGACCCGCCGAGCAGCTGCCGGCGCTCCGTGTCATGGTCGGCCCGCGGGAATACACCCTCTCCTTCCCGGCCCTGGACGAGCCCGCGTCCCTGCACCGGGCGGAGCTGCCCTGCCTGTTCGGCGCCGGGACGGCGCAGGTCGGGTTCGAGTGCGGGACGGTCCGGCTGCACACCTGCGAGCTGCCCCTCGACAGCCCGGTTCTCGGCAATGTCGAGGGCTGCGACCAGGGCGTGGTGAGAGGCTGGGCGGTGGATTTCCGCACCCCCGGCAGCCCGGCGCAGCTGTGCGTCGGGTTCAACGGCGTCCCCTACGATCAGCGACCGGCCAACATCCCCCGGCCTGACATCCAGAACCTGTTTCCCAGCTTTCCACAGGCGGGCTTCCGCTGCGGCTACGATCCCGCCACGCTGCCGCATGATCCGCTCATGCCCTATGTCGAGCACCTCGACGGCGGGGTGCGCCTGAAGAACCGCTCCGAGCCGCTGGCCAATTCGCTGACCGCGTCTTCCGGAACGCCGCAAAGGCTGTTCACGACCGCCCCCGTCACGGTCATCGTGCCGGTCTACAACGCGGTCGAGGATGTCGAGGCCTGCATCGACAGCCTGCTGCGCCACACCGCCTTTGCCGAGGACGGGCACCATCTCCTGCTGGCCAATGACGCCAGCCCCGACGCGCGCATCCGCCCGCTTCTGGACCGGGCCGCCGCGCATCCCGGCGTCACGGTGCTGCACCAGCCGGAAAACCTCGGCTACACGCGCAACATCAACGCCGCCATGCGCCAGGCCGCCGGGCGCGACACCGTGCTGCTGAACAGCGACACGCGCGTCACCCCGCAATGGCTGAGCCTGCTGCAGCGCGCCGCCCTGCAGCGCCCGTCGATCGGCACGGTCACCGCGGTCTCGGACAATGCCGGCGCGTTTTCGGTGCCCGAGCGCAACGCCGCCAACCCGACGCCGCCCTGGCTCTCGGAAGACGAGTACGCCCGCGCCATCACCCATAGCAGCACGATGCAGCATCTCCGCCTGCCGACCGGATCGGGCTTCTGCATGTACGTCTCGGACCGCATGGTCCGCGATATCGGTCTCTTCGACGAAGAGACCTTCCCGCGCGGCTATGGCGAGGAGAACGATTTCTGCATGCGCGGCCTGCAGGCCGGCTGGGAGCACGTGCTCGCGGAGAACGTGCTGATCTATCACGAGCGGTCGAAAAGCTTCCTCGGCGACAAGACCGCGCTGATGGACACCGCGAACGAACTGATCCCGCAGATGTATCCCGAATACGGCAAGGCGGTCGGTCTTGCCTTCGCCGCCAGTCCCGCGATGAAGGCGATGCGTCACCGCATCGCCCGGACCCGGCTGCGCGACCAGGGGATCGCGCGCCCCAGGGTCGCCTATGTGATCGGCGTGGAAAGCGGCGGCACGCCGCAGACCAACATGGATCTGATGTCCTCGGTCCAGGACGATTACGAGCCGTTCCTGCTGCTGTGCTCGACCGCCACGCTGCGGCTGTTCCGGATCACCGGCCGGACCCGCGAGGAGGTGGAAACCATCGCCCTCAGCCCCGCGGTCGAGCCGATCTCGCACGATTCCCCGGCCTATCGGGATGCGGTCGCCGACCTGCTGCAGCGCTACGCCTTCGAGCTGGTCCATATCCGCCATATCGGCCGCCACGGGCTGAGCCTGATCTCGACCGCGAAAACCCTCGAGATCCCGGTCCTGTTCTCGCTCCACGATTTCTACACGGTGTGTCCGAACGTGAAGCTGCTCGACGCGGAGAACCGCTATTGCGGCGGCCGCTGCACCGAAGGCGGCGCCGATTGCAATGTCGAGCTCTGGCGGCCCGAAACCGCGCCGACGCTGAAGCATGCCTGGATCAAGAGCTGGCAGACCCGGTTCCGGAAGGTGCTCGGGGAGTGCGACGGTCTCATCACCACCTCGCCGACCGCCCGCGACCTGATCCGCGGGCATTACGGGCTGGAGGACGTTCCCTTCGAGGTCATCCCGCATGCGCGGGATTTCCCGATCATGGACCGCCTCGGCCGGCCTCCGCGCGACCACGAGCCGCTGCGCATCTTCGTCCCGGGCCATCTGGTTCCGGCAAAGGGGCTCGACCTGATCCGCGAATTGAAGGCCCTGGATACCGAGGACGAGCTGGAATTCCACTTCGCCGGCGTCTCGCGCGAGGATCTCAGCCCCTACGGCATCTCTCACGGGCGCTACGAGCGTGACCAGCTGAACGAACTGATCCGCCGGATCAGCCCGCATCTGGGCGCCGTCTTCTCGATCTGGCCCGAAACCTACAGCCATACGGTGACCGAGATGTGGGCTGCCGGCCTGCCGGTGGTCGCCGGGGCGCTCGGGGCCACCGGCGAGCGGATCGGCCGCCATGGCGGAGGCTGGGCGCTGGAGGACATGTCGGCCGAGGCGGTGATGGCGCATCTGCGCCATCTCGCCCGCTCTCCCGACGAGATCCGCGCCCGCTGCGCCGAGGTCGACAGCTGGCAGGACGGCTACGGGCGTCACTACAGCCTCGGCATCATGGCCGAGCGCTACAAGCACATCTATCGCCGCACCCTGGCGGGCCGGGCCTCTGCCGCGACCCCCGCCGAGGTCATGGTGATCCGCCGCGGCCCCCGCCAGGCGGGCGCCAGCGCCGGCACCGATCATCTCGCCTCGCTGCTGGAACCGATCCTCGGGCCCCTGCACGCCTCGGTCTGGCCGGATTCGACCCTGCATGTGCTCGAGCATGTCACGCCGCCCGAGGCGCTCGTGATCCGCTACCACGGCCCGTCGCACCCGCGCGAAAGGATCGATGACGCGCCAGAGGCGCTGAAGGGCCTGCGGCTGTTCCTCGAGATCGCCCCCGATTGCCCGCCCTCCGCATGGCAGGCGGAAACCCGCGATCCGG
Organism: Salipiger sp.; assembly: GCF_059781815.1. NCBI lineage: Bacteria > Pseudomonadati > Pseudomonadota > Alphaproteobacteria > Rhodobacterales > Roseobacteraceae > Salipiger > Salipiger sp. Next base: position 14,090 of record NZ_JBYNAH010000002.1, read on the forward strand.
AACTTCACTGGCTGCTGCAGCGCGCCGAGCAGGTGATCGCTCCGGCCGGTCTTTCGGGCGCGGCGCATGCCGCGCTGGACATCTCTCCGGCCTTCGCCGACGCGGCCGCGCTGGAGGCGCATCTGGAGCGGCAAAAGGCGCGCGAAGCCGCCGCGCCGCCACCGCTGCCAAGGCCCGCCCTGACCCCGGACGATGCCCACGCCCGGCGCCTCGATGCGGAAATGATGCCCGGCAGCTCCGCCTTCGTGGCGCGCCACAACGCGCCCCTCGTGGCCGCCCAGTTCACCCTGATCGACTGGCGGGCGATGCTGACCCGTCAGCGCGTGCCGGGCCGGGTCTCGATCGTCGTGCCGATCTACAACAAGGTCGCGATCACCGAGCAGCTGGTGCGCTCCGTCCTCGGCATCACCAACGACACCGTCGATTACGAGATCATCCTGCTCGACAACGGCTCGCAGAACGAGGTGCGCCGGCAGCTCCAGCCGCTCGAGCGGCTGGACCCGCGGATCCGGCTGGTGCGCACCGATATGCCGCTGATGTTCTCGGTGGGATGCAACTACGGGGCGTCCTTCGCCACCGGCGAGTTCATCCTGTTCCTGAACAACGACATGATCGTGCACAGCCCCAACTGGCTCGACCTGCTGACCGCGCCCCTGCACGAGGATCCGGGCATCGGGATCGTCGGGTCGCGGCTGCTCTACGAGGACATGACCGTTCAGCACGCCGGCATCGCCTTCAACGCGCTGAGCCGCTTCCCCTATCACATCTACAAGGGCCAGCCGGGCGGCGCGGCGCATGTCATGCGGGACCGCCGGATGACCGCGGTGACCGGAGCCTGCATGATGATGCGGGCCAGCGACTGGGCCAAGCTCCGCGGTTTCAGCCCGATCTATGTCAACGGATCGGAAGACATCGACATCTGCCTCCGCATGAGCCGGGTGCTCGGGCTGAAGATCCACTACGCGTTCGGCCCCCAGATCCTCCACCTCGAAGGCAAGTCGCCGGGACGGGGGCAGCACAATATCCTCAACCGGCTTGCGTTTCTCGGCCTCTGGAAGGAGGCTGTCAGCGCCGATGACGCCGCGATCTACGCCGAGGATCAAACCGCCATGCCCGCCTTCCGGGCCAATGATCAGACCCTCAATCCCGACTATCGGAGCCTGGAAATATAGAGGCCGGGCGTCGCGTTCGGCCCTCCGCACGAGGAAGACCTGCGCAGACGCCCGCTCAGCCCCGAGACCACAAGATACGGCCCGCGGCCCCGCTGCCAGCACCGTCAATCCGCGAAAGACATCCTGGACCCATGCAAGCCGAAGACAAAACCCTCCCCGACCTGCCCGAGCATCCCTTCGACTATCTTTTCTATGCAACGGTCTACCCGGATCTCATCGCCGCCGGTCTGACGTCGGAAAGCGCCTTGCAGAAACACTACGAGAAATCGGGGCAGCGCGAGAAGCGGGCCGGCAACCTCTATGAGTTTGCCGAGAAATTCGACATCCCGCTGGAGGGTCTCAAGACGGATCTCACCTGGCTGCAGGTGCTGCGCGAGACCGGGCACACCGAGGATTTCGACGGCGACTGCAGCGGTCTGCTCTCGATCCTTCCGGCGTTGGATGACGACCTGTCCAACAGTGAGCGCAGCAAGCTGCGCCGGATCGACGCGATCACGCTGCTGACCTCCTGCGCCTACAAATCCGGGCGGGAAGAGGCCGCGATCGCCCTGTTCAAGACCGGTCTGTCCTTCATCAGGCAGCTCGAAAACAGGGATTACGACCAGACATTGAGGCTCTGCGAAGCCATCGGCTATGTCGATGAGATCTACGAGCAGGAAAGCAAGGATATCGTTCGGGCGGGGATCACCAGCCCGGAAGACCGGCTGGCCCATTTCATCCGCTACGGTCTGAAGGAAAACAGACGCTACAGCGTGTCCTCCTGGCTGAAGTCTCACAAGCTGCCGGTCGATCTGCTGAGCGCGGCGGATCCTCTGCAGGTGGCCATCGCCAGGACCGCCGAGCGGGGCTCTCCCGTCGCCACCATGAGCGGGGCGCTCGAAACGCTTCGCGGGCGGCGCTCGGGCGGCCGTGTCTGGTTTTCCGACAACGCAGCGGTGAACGGCGAAATATACCTGACCGCCGGCAAGGCCGCCCTGCAGAAGAAGCCGGGCGACGAAGAGATGAAGCGCGCCTACAGCCTGTTCCAGACCGCCTGTACCTTCGATCCGGGCAATCCCGAAATCCTGTTCCAGCTCGGGCAGTTCCATGCTCAGCGGGAAGAGCGGCGGGAGGCGATCGGCTTCTTCTCGGGCGCGCTCGACTGCGGCGGCGATGCCGCAAAGATCGTTCCCCATCTTCTATGGATGAATCGGGCCCTGATGGATCTCGATGCGGCCTACGATCTGCTCATGACCTATCTGCCCCAGTTGCGGAGCAAGCAGAACCTGATCGAGCAGCTCGGCGATTTCTGTGAGGAACTCTGGGCCGATGTCGAGAAGCGCACCCTGGGAGGCATCCTCCAGGAACGCCGCGATGACCTGATCGACCAAGCGGTCCGGGCGGTCGAACGGCAGTACCGGATCTGGATGCTCGCCGCGGGCGCCAGCGAGGCGCCGGAAAAGCTCGGACGGATTGCCACCGACAAGGTGCTGATCGTCGGCGACCGCTTCCTGCCGCAATGCGACCGCTACAGGATCACCCAGAAGGTCGAGCAGCTGGAGGCCGCCGGCGCGACGGTGAGCGTCGTCAACTGGACGGACATCCAGAACCAGATGGACGAGCTCGCCTTCCATGACATCGTCATCTTCTACCGCGTTCCTGCCCTGCCCAAGGTCATCAAGGCCATCGCGCAGGTGAACGCGACGGGCCGGCTCGCGATCTACGAGATCGACGACCTGATCTTCGATCCGATCTACCCGCCCTCGATCGACACCTATGGCGGCGCGGTCGGGGTCCCGCAATATATCGGTCTCACACGTGGCATGGCGCTGTTCAATGCCGCGGCCCGGCTCTGCCGCATCGGGATCGCCTCCACCAAGCCGCTCCAGGAGCACCTGGCCAAGCTCGTCTTCGAGAAGCGCTGCATCCTGCATCGCAACGGGCTCGACAGCCTGTTCGGGGCACCGCTGCTGCAAGAGGCGCCAAAGGACACCGAGCAGCTCAACCTCTTCTACGGAAGCGGGACCCTGGCCCATAACAACGATTTCTGCGACCTGGCCCTGCCGGCCATCGCCAACATCATGGCCCGGGACCCGCGGGTGCAACTGGTCATCGCCGGCTATCTGCAGCTGCCCGCGTCGTTCTCCAAGCAGTTCGCGGACCGGATCCTGCGGCTTCCTCCGACCAAGGACATCTCGCTCTACTACGACTACCTCCGGATCGCCGACATCAACCTTGCCACCCTGACGCCCGACGTCATCACGGACTGCAAGAGCGAGCTGAAGTGGTTCGAGGCCGCGTATTTCAACACCCCCTCGGTTCTCTCCGACACCCGGAACTATCTCGATGTGATCCGGGACGGCGAGGACGCCTTCATTGCCCGCACCACCGAAGACTGGGAACGCTGCCTGAGCGCGCTGATCGAAGATCCCGCCCTGCGGCAGAAGATCGGCAAGGCGGCGCATGATCGCATTCTGCGCGAATACAGCGTCGAGAGCCTCGGCGCGCAGCTCCGGACCAGCCTGGAACGCGAGGTCGTGGCGCTGTCCCCCGCGACCGCCCGCAAGCCGCGGATCGCGATGGTGAACGTCTACTATGCGCCGCAATCCATCGGCGGTGCCACACGCGTCTTCGAAGGCAACCTGAAGGCCTACCGGCAAAAGCACGGCGATGCGTTCGATTTCGTCGTGTTCAGCTCCGGCATGAACGAAGGCACCCCGCACCAGGTCGCGGTGGACAGCCAGGACGGCACGCGGGTGTATCGCGCCAACGTCATTTTCCGCGAGAACATGGACTGGCTCCCGCAGGACCCTGACATGGGACAGGTGTTCCGGCGGTTTCTGGAAACCGAAAAGCCCGACCTGGTGCATTTCCACTGCGTCCAGCGCCTGACCGGCAGCATCGTGGAAGCCACCCGCGACATGGGCATCCCCTATATCGTGACCCTGCACGATGCCTGGTGGTTCTCGGACCTGCAGTTCCTCGTGGATGCCGACGGCAAGGTCTACCCCGAGGGGCACCCGGGAAACAGCTGGATCTCGGACGCGCACCCGCCGGAGAACGCCACCGTCGAGCAGTCGCTGTCGCGACGGTTCTACCTGCGCGGGCTGCTCAAGGATGCGGCGCGGAAAGTGACCGTCTCGGAGAGTTTCGCCAAGATCTGCCGCCTCAACGGATTTCCCGAAACCGAGGTCTGCGCGAACGGCGTCGACGCCTCGGTGTCCTGGCAGGAGAAGAACACCTCCCACACCGGCCGCGTCGTCTGCGGGCAGATCGGCAGCATGTCGTCCCACAAGGGCTACACCCTGCTGCGGGACACCGTCATGGCGCTGCAGCCGCGCAACCTGGAATTCCTCATCGTCGACCACTCCAAGAGCCCCGACTGGTCGAAGCGCGCGACCTGGGGGAATGTGCCGGTGACGTTCATCGGCCGCCAGCCGCAGAAGGACATCGCCAAGCTCTACGGCAGGATCGATGTGCTCATGGCGCCGTCGATCTGGCCGGAGAGCTTCGGGCTGGTGACACGCGAGGCGGCGCAATGCGGTTGCTGGGTCGTCGCGTCGAATATCGGCGGCATCGGCGAAGACGTCGATCACGGGGTGAACGGCTTCGTGATTTCTCCCGACGAGACCGCCCTTGGCGGCGTGATCGAGCAGATCGATGCGGATCCCGCAAAGTTCAAGGGGCCGGCCCCCTTCGGCCCGCAGCGGACCGATCAGGAGCAGGCGGACGCGATGATTGCTGTCTATCGGGATGTTCTGGACAACCCGCCTGCGCCTTGACGCGGAGGCGGAGGCGAAGGCGGAAAGTCCATCTGAGCCTAGCCATCTGCCCCAAAACTGATAATCAAGGCTGGCGCAGCAGTCAGACAGCAGCAAAAGAAAGATGCGAATGTTCCCCAAGTTTCTCATTTGTGGCCTTGAGCACACTGGAACCACTCTGATCTCCGATCTCTTCCGGCAGTTGCCTGGTGTCGACTCCGGCTTCGAGTGCGGCGTCCTGCTCCGCTCCAGCCCGCGCGAGTTCGCAACCCTCCAGCCCTTTGCGCAGAACATGCTCAAGGGATGGGGGATCACCGAAGAGCAGTTCGCTCATTGCTGCGACACGGATCTCTTCGAGGAGTTCTATGCCCGCCTGCTTGCCGCCTCGACCTCCCTGGACGATGGCACCACGGCCATCTTCGACAAGACGCCGAGATACCTTTCGGAACTGACTGCCGTCCTCGATCGCTGCGACTGCCCCGCGGTCGTGAGCTACAAGGACCCTCGCGCCATCGTCTGCTCGGATTTCAAACGCGCGAAGACCGATGATTTCGACACGTGGTATGAAAGCTACGCCCCCAAGAAGCTCCGCTACGTCGAGAGCTGCTATAAGGAATTCATCAAGCACGCAGAAAATCCGCGGGTGACGACCGTCGGATTGGAAGAGCTTGCCATGAATTCCCGCGCCACGATGGAACGCATGTTCTCCCATGTCGGCGAAACCTTCGAGCTGGGATACGCGATCATCGACAAGCTGCGCTATGTCAACGTCAAGAACCGCACGGTGTCGGCAGACATCGCCTTCGAGTACGTTGGCAAGCTCTCGCCCGCCGCCCAAGAAAAAACCCTAAAGGATTTCGGGAATTTCGACCTTTGGATCTATCGTTAGGGTCAGGACGGATAACGATGTCAAGCTTTACTGGAAGAACCTGCGCGACCAGTTCGGGCAGGAATACAAGAGCGCGAAGGACTTCAAGAAGGCTTTCGCGCCTGAAATGCGCAATGCTGACGGTCTACCCGACCGCCGACGTGAGCCAGAAGCATGGAGGCGTCATGCTCTTTCCCTCTCCGCCACCGATCCGCAAGGCTCGGGCGGTCGTGCCGCTCTCTCAATCATAAGAATAAATCTTTAGAAAAGGCATACGACGTTGAAGCGCATAAAAATATTTGGCGAACGCAACACCTCAACAAACGCATTAAAGAAATTAATAGAAGAAAACTCTAATAGCCACGTAGCTCCATCAGTTATCAGAGAGGTGGATCCGAAGATTGGGAAAGTTGTTGACTTTTGCGCAAAAGCAAAGGCGCCCGCAGATTTGCGCGAGCTGATTATTGACTACGGATTCTCAAATAAAACAGCAATCAACAGCTGGAAGCATACATGTACCAACTTTGACAGCGTAGACGACCTAAAAGGCGTTCATGTAGTATTTTGCGTACGACATCCAGCATCTTGGATACTCGGTATGTATCGCCGGCCATATCATATTCAAAATATTAAATATGATGACCTGCAATCATTCTTGAAAGCCAAGTGGAAAACAGTAAGCCGTGAAAGGCTGCAAAACGCATCGGTGTCTGCAACCGAAACTTACAACAAAAAGATAAAATCATACTTACAACTCCAAAAGACTCTGGAAGATAGCTCAATATCGTATAGCGTTGTGCGTCACGAAGATTTTGCCATAGACCAATTGGAAGTATTTTCCAAAATAAAAATTCACTTAGAAGATCCAAAAACACGCCCCCAAAAAATTGAGAAGTCAACAAAGAATGATGGTAAGTCATCAGAGTACTACAAGGAATACTACGGGAATAATTTATGGCTAAAGGATATTGACAGCAGGAGCCTGGAAACCATAAACGCCGAGATTGATTGGGATCAGATATCTTCATACGAATATTTTCCAATTCCAACTGGAACCTAAACTCAGGACCCATTGATTTCTGCGGAACAGCATGATTCCGCGCTTGAAACCGAAGGGTGAACATGCCTGATCTTTTCTGGCTGAGCGACGCTCAGATGGCACGTTTAGAACCCTACTTCCCGAAGCCACACAGTAAGCCACGTGTCGGCGATCGGTGTGTCCTGAGTGGAATTATCTTCATAAACCGCGATGGCCTGCGCTGGCGGGATGCGCCGAAAGAGTATGGCCCTCATAAGACGCTTTACAATCGTTGGAAGCGATGGAGCGACAAAGGCATCTTTGCTCACATGATGGCCGGGTTGGCTGCCGAGCACGGCGAGAAGAAAACGGTGATGATTGATGCGACTTACCTGAAGGCACATCGCACCGCGTCCAGCCTGGGCGCGAAAAAGGGGGGCGTTGCCGCTTGATCGGTCGCACCAAGGGCGGCATGAACACCAAGCTGCATGCCATCTGCGACAGATGAGCCATGTCGCGCCATTGGTCCGAGCGACAATGGCGTATGCCGCCCGATCAGTTTCTTCGTCTACGCTGGCCAAGTCAGTGATTACATCGGGGCGCGAGCGTTGCTCAGCAGCCTGCCCGATGTCGACTGGCTGCTTGGGGATCGCGGCTACGACACCGATTGGTTCCGAGAAGCGTTGCAAGACAAAGGGATACGCGCCTGCATCCCGGGCCGGAAACAACGCAAGACAACCGTGAGATACCCCTCTCGGGACATTGCTGCGCAATGCCCTGCCGGGCAAGGGACAAACGCCGCTACAAACGCCGGAACCGTATCGAGATCATGTTCGGCAGGCTCAAGGACTGGCGCCATGTCGCGACCAGATATGACAGATGCCCAAAGGCTTTCTTCTCCGCCATCGCTCTCTCCGCAACTGTCATCTATTGGCTATGAGTCCTGAGCCTGAGGCCGTCAGAGCTAAATGAGATTCCCCTTCCCCTATCGAAAAACTTAAATTATCTTTCAGCTTTCAAGCCAGGAGCGAGGATATATTATCGAAGACCTCTTCGATTAACGATTGCGATCTGGCTGCAAGATCCGGACACCTCCGCCCCTCACAGACCAATTTTCGCGTAGTCGTAATCGGGGTAGCACTCGGCATACCGGCGCAGTCTTTTCATGTAGGTGTCGCGCAGGAAATCGCCCCGCCCGATCTTTCCGACATTGAACCTCAGGTTCATCTTCCCCGGGTCGCCACCAAAATCCATCTTTTCAAATGGCACATCCATCAGGGCGGCGACCTTCTTGAAATAAGATTCCGGGTCCTGAACCATCTCCTCGTAAAAGAGGATCGATTTGTCATCAAACTTGGACCAGTACGAAAAGTACTGAAAATACCAAGGGAGGATAAAGTCGGAAATGAAATCATACCGCTTCTCATCTTCCCAGAGGTTGAAGCCGTTCACCTTCAACCCCGGCCACAGAGAGACGTTATTGTTGTTCGCACCTCGAATAAGATGCTCATCAATCGAAACCATTGAATCGAAAATGTTCCGGCCAATGTTCAGATATTTCATCTTGAGGCACTTGATCGCCTGAACGTTCAGGAAATTCGGCAAGCTGTGAAGCTTGTACACAATGTTTCCACTTTGGCGCGTCGTGCGGTCTATGCCGGAGATGCTGAACGATTGCTCGACCTCGATCTCCAGATCACCACCATATTCCAAAGATCCATCAACGGCCCCCTTCACCACACCCATCGTATAGGTCGATGCGCTTTTGGGCACAGAGTTTACAAGGTAGACCTTGTCGTAAGTCTTATTTCGGTGGATCTCATCCAGTTTCGACTTGTAGTAATCTCTTTCGACCTTTGGCCCCGACAGAGACTCGAAACTTTTCGCGCCTTCCATGACTTCACTCCTTTTCATCCGATTAGATCCCCCCTGCGCATCCCCATGCGGGATCGGAGGTCAACAGCATCATGCACGCAACAGTCTCGCGAACTCTTTGGCATTGCGGATCAAGACATCTTCTCTGAGACTCCGCATATGGGCCGCAGCCTGGCGGATCTCTGCATCATCCACCCTTGCCGCCATCTCGATTGTGGCCGCGATCGTGGCATCGCTTTCGATCGAGTGAATCTGATAAACTCTTTCGGTCCAGCGATCGAGAACCACAGGCAGACCGAAACCGATTGCCGTCGGAATGGCCGATGTGATCTTGTGCTCCCGATACGGTGCGAATGACAAAGGCGCGAGGGGCAGCAAGAGATCGGACTGCTGCAGAATTCCGATGTAATCCGTGTAGAGGACACGCTTCGATTCACCGAGCGGCGCAAACAGGAAATGGGCGCCCAGACCTTCCTCTTCGACGAGACGCTCGAGCCTTTCCCGGTCCACGCCGCCACCAAGAATGCCAAACCGCAGGATCTTTCCGTCGGCGGTCTTCGGAGAATTCTCCTTCAGATACTTGATGAGGTCATTATATCCGCGAGTCCGGAAATCGACCCCGCCTGGAATTGAAACAAGCCGCGCATCGTCATTCCGCGCCGCAGCGGTGGATTTGGACTCGCCCCAATAGACCGACTGAACCACGGCAACATCGTCGACATGTTTCAGAGGCAGCCTCTGGTTTATGAAGGAGGCAACATGCGGAGAAAGGCAGAGGATCTTGGCGCGCCCCGATGTCAGCGCTTCGGAGGCATCCTTGCAGGACAGGAAAATCTTTGCGTTATGAACCAGACCGTAGATTGGCAACCCGGTTGCCATCGCCCATTTCGCGACAGATTCAACCTGGAAGGTGGAGATAACGATAAACTCGTATCCTCCGGACCGCGCCTTTTCCTTCAGATCATTCCAGGCCGGACGCCCTTCGATGACCGGGTATTCCACGTGGCAATCCAGCGCGTCCATCTGCTCGAAAATATCTCCGCGCGCATTCACGCAGCGGGCGGAGATATAGACATCCGGCGAGAAGCCAAGACTGTTCAGAGAGTGGACAAGGGATGGGATGACTTCTTCATGAACGCCTTCGAATTGAAAGATCGCGCATTTGCGTTTCATGTATCTGTCCTTATTTCACAAACGGCTGTCGAATGTCACCTACGCTCCGGAACATCAACAGCTTTTCAGCTTCGCCTCCCGGGCGATCTCGGGCGACCAGCCGTGACGGACCGTATGATCTGAGCCCGGCCGAGCGCAAGGCTGTAGGCGCACGTGCTGGCTAGCGAATTTGGTAGTGCAGCACATCCGCCCCCAGCACCCCCTCCAGGTAGCGCCCCTCCGGATCTGGGATGTAGTCCACCTCGGCGCGGTCGTGCCCCGACGCCAGCCCGGGCCTGCCGAGCCCGCCCTTCAGACCCAGATGCAGGCAGGGGTGGTCGTTGATCAGGTACTTGCGGCCCTCGAAACTCTGCCACCAGTAACGGTCCAGCACGCCTTTCTCGCGGATCTCGGGAAAGCCCGTACGGCAGACCGCCGCCAGGTGCTCCCAGGCATGGCCACGGCGAAAGGCACTCTGGGCAAAGGCGGTGTGGGCCGGCGGATGGCCGTGTTTCCAGGCCCGGCCCTGCAGATGGTAGTAGCGGATCAGGTTGAGCCCCACGAGATCGTAGCAGTCGAGCCAGGGCAGCAGGAACTCGGCATAGAGCGGCGAATACCAGTCGTCGTCCTCGATGATCAGCACCCGGTCGGCGCTCACATGCCCGAGCGCGGCCAGCACGTTGCAGGACAGCGTATGGGGCGGGTCGTCCGCGGCCGGCTCGCGGCGGATATAGGTCGCCCAGTCCGGCAGGCGCAGACGTTCCGTCAGCGGCACCTGCCCGTCATCCACCACGATCCATTCCCGCGGGCGCAGGGTCTGGGTCGCGACCATCTGGATGCAGCGGCTGAAGGCCTCCGGCCGGTCGCCGGTCGGCGTGATGACGGCATAATCGCCCTGGCGGGCTGCCGCGCGCGCCTCCTCGACCTCTGCCCGCACCGCCCCGAGACCCGGCGCCTCCCCTGCGACCATCGCCTCGGCGCGGCGCCCGATCCAGCCGGTCTGCAGCCCCTGCAGCACCTGCATCATCGGCACATAGCGGCGCGGCGCCTCGGGCGGCAGTCCCGGCAGCACCTGCACCGGGGCCGCAAGATCGACACAGGAGGCCAGCGCCACCTGCCCGCCCATGGCCTGTGGCAGCAGCCCCGCCAGGCGCTCGCCCGCATGCGCCAGCTGGCCGTCGCGCTGCACCGCGTCGGGCCCAAAATCGGACGGCGCGATGCAGGAGAGCAGCCGCTCGGCCAGCGTCTCCCGCATCCAGAAGAACGTGCCCGCGAAGAAGCCCCATTCGGCCCCCGGCGCCCGGGGCGGCAGCCCCGCCTGCGCCAGCAACCGGCGCAGCGCCTCGGCGTTTTCCATCACGTAGCTCTCGCCATGCAGGAACAGCTCGCGCGTCCCGCCCAGCAGAACCTCCGGCCGGTCGCGGAAGATCCGCTCGAACTGCGCAACCCGCTCCGGGCCGCCCACCGTGCCGCGCAGCAACGCCTCGCGCCAGACAGACGGCAGCTTGTCCCCGAGCTTCGAGTGCAGCTTGCAATAGAAGCCGTAGCGCCCCCGGCCGATCCGCTCGAGCACCTGCAGGAAGGCCCCGACATCCTGACCGCGATTGTCGACCGCGACCGGGATCGCCCCCGGGAACGCCGCCCGGATCAGCGCCTCGTCATGGGACTCGGAGTCGCGCGGATAGCTGACATAGCGGTCGACCGACGCGGGGAAGGCCTCCAGCGCCCGGCGCAAATCCTCGAAACAGCCGGGGTGGTAGGCATGAACGATCACCGCATAATCCGACGCGGGCGCCGGAAGACCGGCGGTGCCCGCGGCCTCCGGCAGCGGGGCCTCCGGCACAGGGGCATGGCCGGTGCGGCCCTCGGCCTGCCCGTGCAGCTCGTAATGCACCAGCGGGTTCAGCCCGGCCGCGGCGACATCGGGATTGGCGGCGAGATAGCCCCGGGTGCTGAACTCCGGCCCCGGATCCAGCCCGGCATCGGCGCCCGTGGTCAGGTAGTGCTTCGCGGGATCCCGCCACCGTCCGGAATGGTGCTGCCGGTACCAGGCGGCATCGAAGAACCGGCTGTTCCGAATGAGTTTCACCTCCCGCGCGCGTGCCAAAACCAAGGGAATTCTCCGTCCGGGTCACGTCACCGGGCCGTGCCAGGCCCGCCGCGACAGGTTGCGATCTTTCGCCCCTCACCGGGGCCGGGCCCATGCTTAGGGCGTGCCCCTGCGCGGGTCAACGCGGCCCGGCTCCGGCGGCTGCTTGCCGGGGCGACCCATGTCTGCCAGAACATTGTGCAACTTCGCAAAATGTCCCGTCACAAGGCTCGCATGACCAGCTCTCCCCCAGGCCCCTCCCACGCAACGCGTCCCTCCGGCGACGAGAGCTCCGCGCCCCCCGTCCGGCTGCTGCTGCACGGGGCCGAGGACCACGCCCGCGGCGGCCCGACCCTGCGGGTGCCGCGCACCGCGCAGGCCCTGCGCGAGATCGGCCTCGCGGCCAGCGCCACGCTGTTCCACCGCGCCTCGGACATCGCCGAGGACACCGTGCACCTGTTCAACGTCTGGCCCCCCGACAGCGCGCTGCAGGCGCTGCGCCAGCTCAAGGCCGCCGGCAAGCGGGTGGTGTTCTCGCCGATCTATCTCGATTTCTCCGAGCGCCCGGTCTGGGCCACCCCCGACCTCTCGCCGCGCAGCCCCGGGCAGCGCGCCGCCATGCGCGCGCATCTGCAGGGGCGCGGACGTCTGCACGAGATCGTCCCCGGCTATCACGCCATGGTGCGCGAGATGCTCGCGCTGGCCGATCACGTGGTGTTCCTCAGCGAAGCGGAACGCGCCGCGCTGGCCGCCATCGGCGCCACGGTGCCCGAGGCGCGTGCCAGCCTGATCCACAACCCGGTGGACGCCGCCGCCTGGCAGGGCGGAGACCCGGCCCCGTTCCGCGACGCCCATGCCGGGGGCGCGGACTACGTGCTCTGCGTCGGCCGCATCGAGCCGCGCAAGAACCAGCTCACCCTGGCCCGGGCGATGCGCGGTCTGCCGCTGCGGCTGGCCCTGGCCGGCCACGAGGGCGATCCCGCCTATGCCGCGCAGATCCGGCAGGAGGGCGGCACCCAGCTGATCCTGCCCGGCCGGCTGGGAACCGCCAGCGGCATGCTGCACTCGGCCCTCGCCGGCGCCCGGGTCTTCGCCCTGCCGAGCTGGTCCGAAGGCGCCTCTCTGGCGGCCCTGGAAGCGGCGGCGGCGGGCGTGCCGATGGTGCTGTCGGACCGGTCCTCGGAACGGGAATATTTCGGCGATCTCGCGCGCTACTGCGATCCCGGCGACCCGGACAGCCTGCACCGCGCCCTGCGCGACACGCTCGACGATCCGGAGGCCGGCGCCCGGGCACAGGCGCTGCAGGCCCGCGTCGCCGAAACCCTCGACTGGCAGAGCCACGCCCGCGCCACCGCGGCGGCCTATGCCCGCGCCAGGCAGAGCGCACCCCGCCCGGCGGCCCGCCCCGCGCTCCCGACCCTGCGGCCCGGGGCGCTGCTGCTCGATCTGACCGCGCTGACCCGCCCGGCGCTGATCCCGCGACAGGTGCTGCGCCATACCAAGGCGCTGGCCCGCGCCCTGCTGGCCCGGCCCGATGCCCCGCGCCCGGTGATCTGGTGCGCCGGGCGTCAGGGGTTTCTCGACCTGCCGGACGCGTTTCTCGAGCCCCGCGACGCGCAGCGCTACGCCCAACGCGCCGAACAGGACGAGAGTCTTCCCCTGGTCGCCCCCGCCCCCGGCGCCGCGCTGCTGCTGGCCGGCGGCCTCCATGGCAGCGACGATGCCCATCTGCGCGGGATCGAGGCCTTCAAGGCGCGCAGCGGCGGCGCCGTGATCGCGCTGATCGAGGATGCCGGCCCCTGCCTGCGCCCGGACCTGTTCACCGCCGAGCAGGCGCTGGGATACACCGTGCGGCTGCACCGGCTCTCCGAGCTCGCCGACCAGCTCGTCGTTCCGTCCGCCGAGACCGCCGCGGCGCTGACCCTGGCGCTCGAAACCGGGCCGGTGCCCCCGCGCGAGCTCGGCCTCTGCGTGATCCCGCTGCCGGCGCTGCAGGCGCCCCCGGATCTGTCCCCCGCCCCGGGACCGGGCCTGCAGGACAGGCTTGGCGACGCGCCCTTCGCGCTGGTGCCCGGCCCGGTCTGCGCCCGTGGCAACCTGCAGCTCCTGACCCGGATCTGGGCCCGCTTCGCCGCCGAGGGCCGTCACGGCGATCTGCATCTGGTCGTCGCGGGGGGCATCGCGCCCGAAGCCGGAGCCCTGGCCGACAGCATCGCCCGCGATCCCCGGATCGCGCGCCACGTGCATCTCGTCGATGCCGGGGACGCCGAGTTCGAATGGCTCTGGCGCACGGCGCGCATGGTCCTCTGCCCCTCCGAGAGCGAAGGCTGGGGCTGGCCGGTGACCGAGGCGCTGGCCCGCGGCGCGCCCTGCCTGGTGGCCGACATCCCCGAGCTGACCGGCGCCGCCGGCGTCGAGGCGCTGGACCCGCATGACCTGCCCGCCTGGCAGGCGCGGATCTCGGCCCTCGCCGCAACCGCCCCGTCCCGCGCGGCGCAGGCCGGGCAGAACGACGGGCAGGACGACTGGAGCGCCACCGCCGAGGCGGTCGTCTCGCTGCTGAAAGCCCCGCGCCCCGTCACCCTCGCCCGCGCCCTGCGCGCCGGGGAGAGCGCCCCCGCCGGGGTCGATGCGCCCGCGCTGGCGATCCGCTTCGGCGCCGGCTGGCACCCGGCCGAGACCGGGCTGCGCCGGACCGCGGCCGACCGGGCCGACTTCCGGCTGCGCGCCGATGCCCTGCGCCCCGACGCGACCGGACCGGACGCGACCGACCCGTTGTGGCTGCATCTGCGGCTGCATCTGCCGCCGGAGCACCCGCGCGGCCGGCTGCGGGTCCGCTGCGGCGAGGCGACGCTGTTCGACGCCCCGGTCAGCGGCGCCGCCCTGCCCCGCGATCTCGTGCTCGCGATCCCCGGCACCGCGATCGCAGAGGATGGCTGCCTGCCGCTGGCGCTCGACTGCCCGCTGCGCCCGGCGCCTGCCGCTCCGGGATCCGCAGAGGATCCGCCACCGGCGCCGTTCGGCATCGGGCTGGTCTCGGCCCGGCTGCTGGATCCGCGGCGCAACAACCCGCTGGCGGTCCTGCAGGAGCCGGCCTGCTGGAGCGAGGGCCGCCATGCCCAGGAGGTGGATTTCGCCCTCGAGAGCCACCGCGCGGTGGTGGCGCCCGACCTGCATGTCTCGCCCGGATGGGGGGTCGGCAGCCTGCGGCCGCGGCTTGCGCTCTTCGTCCCGGTGCTGCCCGGCGCCGGCCCGCAGCGGCTCGGCCTGACCCTGCGCCCGGTGGCCCGCCCCGATGCCCCCTCCGGGGCGCGGCTCTACTGGAACGGCCGGCTGCTGCACGCGGCACAGTGGCAGGACGACCAGCCGGTGACGCTGGACCTGGCGCTGACCGAGGCCGATCTGCAGAGCGGCCCCGCGGTGCTGGAGATCCTGCCCACCGCGCTCGCCACCCCGGCCGATCTCGGGCTCGGCCACGAGCAGGGCCTGTCCGGGCTCGGCCTGTTCGACCTCACCCTCACCCCTTCCGAGTGACCCCATGCAGATCGCACCGAAAAGCATCTTCGAAGCCCCGCTCGAACGGCCCGACCCCGCCCCCGGCATCCGCCTCGGGCGCGGCTGGCACGCCGGCGGCGACAGCGCCTGCTGGTCGCGCAGCAAACAGGCCGAGCTGGCGGTCTGCGCCGAGGCGTTTCCCGACCCCGTGCCGCTTCGGCTCCGGCTGCGCCTGTTCAATGCCGCGCCGGACCGGCCGCGCCGCCTGCGCGTGCTCAGCCCCGGGCACGACCCGATCGAGCTGACCGTCACCACGCCGGCCCCGGTGGCGCTGAGGCTGCGCTCGCCGCGCCATGCCGAGGGCGCCGCCCTCACCCCGATCCGCCTCGAGCTCGACACGCTCGACAGCCCGTTTCTCGCCGGGCAATCCGCCGACGAGCGCCTGCTCGGGCTGTCGATCACCGAGATCCAGACCGGCGTGCCGGAGCTCGCCTTCCCGCTCGAGATCTCGCCCGCCGGCAATGGCGGGCCGGTGCTGGCCGGCGGCTGGGGCGCGCCCGAGGAGGGCGGCGCCTGGTCGGTGGGGCCCTCCGCCATCCTGCACCTGCCCGGCGAGCTGTCGACCGGCGGCCCGGCGGAGCTGCTCTTCGAGGCCGATGTCCTGCCCCGTCCCGGGGATCAGCCGCCGCTCGAAGTCGAGATCCGCGAGCAGGGCGCGACGCTGGCGCGCTGGCAGCTGCGCGCCGGCGAGGCGGGACCGTGGCGCTGCCCCCTGCCCGACTGGAGCAACGCGCTCGACCGGCGCCTCGAGCTGGCAATCGGCGAGATCCGCTCTCCCGCCGCGCTGGGGATCAACACCGACGACCGGCCGCTCGGGCTGCGCCTGAAACGGATCGCCCTGCACGGCTGAAACGACGCCCGCCCGGCGGGCACAGCCGTGGCGCGCCGCCGCGAAACCGCGGAAAGTCGCTCAATGCCGTGCCCTGCATGTAGCACATTGCCCGGCTTTGCCGGGGACGGCGGCTGCGTGCTTGATCCTCCCCCGGTGGGCCTCTATCAAATCGCAGGCTGGCTGCGGTGCAACACGCAGCGGGACGGGAACAGACGACACCGGCGCTTGCCCGGAGACGGCATTTCAAGGACAGGACCTTATGAAGACAGCATTCATCACGGGCATCACCGGCCAGGACGGCGCCTATCTCGCGAAACTCCTGCTCGAGAAGGGCTACGAGGTGCATGGCGGCGTGCGGCGGATCTCGCAGCCCGAGACCGTCCGGCTCGAGCTGCTGGGAATTGCCGACCAGGTGACGCTGCACGAGTTCGACCTGACCGAGCAGAACAACATCTTCCGCACCATCCAGGCGGTCGAGATGGACGAGTTCTACAACCTCGCCGCCCAGAGCTTCGTCGGCGCCTCCTGGGAACTGCCGGTCTACACCGCCGATGCCGACGGCATGGCGGTGGTGCGCATCCTCGACACCCTGCGCACCCTGCGCCCCGAGGCCCGCTTCTACCAGGCCTCGACCTCCGAGATGTTCGGCCTGGTGCAGGAAGTGCCGCAGAAGGAGACCACCCGTCTCTACCCGCGCTCGCCCTATGGCGTGGCCAAGGTGTACGGTCACTACATCACCATGAACTACCGCGAGAGCTTTGGCCTGCACGCCTCCTCGGGGATCCTGTTCAACCACGAGAGCCCGCTGCGCGGCAAGGAATTCGTCACCCGCAAGATCACCCTGGGCCTGGCGCATCTGGCCCGCGGCGGCGACGCGCCGGTCGAGCTCGGCAACATGGACGCCAAGCGCGACTGGGGCTTTGCCGGTGACTATGTCGAGGGCATGTGGCGCATGCTGCAGCAGGACGACGCCGACGATTACGTGCTCGCCACCGGCGTGACCACCACGATCCGCGACTTCTTCACCTTCGCCGCCGAAGAGCTGGGCATGGATCTGGAATGGTCCGGCGAGGCCGAGGCCGAGACCGCGACCGACCGCAAGACCGGCAAGCTGGTGATGAAGGTGAACCCCAAGTTCTACCGCCCCGCCGAGGTCGAACTGCTGATCGGCGACGCCAGCAAGGCCCGCACCCAGCTCGGCTGGGAGCCCAAGGTCGATATCCGCAGCCTGGCCAGCATGATGGCCAAGTCCGACTTCGACGCCCTGGGCTGATCGCCCAGGCCTTGCCAGCAGACAGGATATCCAGATGAGCATCTCCGGCGTTCCGCTGAAATCGAAGCTGCGCTCGGCGGCGCGGCGCGTGCTGAAGGGTCCGCTCGACCTCAACGGCCACCAGTATCACGGCGCCTTCCGGGGCAATGTGGACGGGCTCTCCGACGAGGGCGTGATCCGCGGCTGGGTGATCCGCCGTGACGGCAATACCGGCCGGGTGCCGGTGGCGATCTACGCCGGAGACACGCTTCTGGATGCCGGCATCGCCGACTCGGTGCGCGAGGACGTGCGCGCCGCCACCGGCGGCGAGGCCGCCTGCGGCTTCCAGTTCGGCCTCTCCGACGCGCTCTACCAGAAGATCGAGAAGGCCGGCGGCACGGTCAGCATCCGCACCGAGGGCGCCGACAGCGTCGAGCTCGGCACGCTGGAGATCCGCGCCGACGCGCACAATCCCGGCATCGGCGCCGATCTGGTGACCCGCTGCCGCTTCGCGCTCAGGACCGAGCTCGAGGCGCTGCTCGAACTGCTCGAGGAGACCCCGGTCCCCGAGGGCGCGCTGCCGCCGGTGCAGCAGCCGCCGCTCAGCCGCCATCACCAGATGTTCACCAAGGACCGGCTGATCCCCGAGATCCCCGAAAGCGGCCAGCCGGCCTATCTCGACTACGTGCGCTACCGCTACCGCATGGACGAGCACTACCTCGTGGAGAAGGGGCTCGAGAGCGAGGACCGCTTCCTCTACTGGTACATCACCGCCTATCGCGGCCAGGAAAAGCGCCGCATCCCGCTCTCGGCCGAGCAGCTCGACTATCTCAACGCGCCGCTGGTCATGGCCGGGCAGAGCTACACCCTCAGCCGCATCATGTGGTGGCGCCTGTCGGGCCGCACCGACCTGATGAGCCGGCTCGACCTCAACAGCCGCGACCGCTACATGGACATCCTGTTCTGGTGGGTCCACCAGGATGTCAGCCACATGTATTTCGAGGATTGCCTGGTCCCCGACCGCTATGCCGACGCGCTGCGCGGCGTGCACCCCTCGCGCCGGCTCGACGCCTTCCCGCTGAGCTACTTCACCGAGCGCTACTTCCTCGACAGCCCCAAGCTGCACTTCCTCGATCCGGGCTCGGCCGAGGGCCGCAAGACGCTGATGCTGGCGATCCTGCTGCACGCCGCCAAGCGCCCGGACCTGCTGCGCTACGTGCCGCGCACCCAGATCGCCACCCTGCTCGCCCCCAACGAGGACAACCCCGGCGGGGCGTCGGATTTCGAATGCTTCGTCAACGGGCTGCTCGAGGCCGGCGCCGCCGAGCGCGCGGACGAGGACAAGGACGCGACCGACGGCGACAGCGACGATGGCGCCGAGATCCCGACCGAGGTGGCGCTGCCGCGCGACCGCTACGCCGCGGCGCTGCGCAAGGCGTTCTTCGATCTCGACAGCTATTCCTTCCTGACCCGCGACCATGACGGCCACCGCTACGAGGCCGCCGCCCTGCCCGCCCCCGATCCCGACCGCGAGGAGGTCGACGTGCAGCTCATCGGGCCGCTCGCCAAGGCCTCGGGCCTGGGCCAGGCCACCCGCCTCTCGGCGGCGATCCTGCGCGAGACCGGGCTCAACATCCGCGGCGTCGATTTCGACCTCGACAACCCGGCGCCCGAGGGCTTCTCCTCGGACACGCTGATCGAGGATTACGGCCCGGCCAAGATCAACCTGATCCACCTGAACGCGGAATCGACCCCGCTGGCCTATGCCTACCAGCCCGACGTGTTCTCGGGCCGCTACAACATCGGCTACTTCTTCTGGGAGCTCGACAAGCCCGCCTACTGTCACTACCTCGGCATGGAAATGCTCGACGAGATCTGGGTCTCGACCGAGTACGGCGTGCAGATCTACCAGCCCGACGCCAAGGGCAAGCCGGTGGTCAATGTCGGCATGTGCTTCGAGGAGCATCCCGACATCACCCGCGAGGCTTCGCGCGCCTTCGTCAACCGCCGCTTCCGCTTCGACGACAGTCACTATGTCTGCCTGGTGGCCTTCGACAGCTTCTCCTTCGTGCAGCGCAAGAACCCGGTCTCGGTGCTCAAGGCGTTCCAGAAGGCCTTCGAGGGCGTGCCCAACGCGCGGCTGGTGGTGAAGACCCAGAACCGCGACAGCGTGTTCGACCCGGTGCAGGTGAACCTCTGGGACCGCGTCGACGCGATCATGAGCAGCGACCCGCGCATCGTGGTGATGAACGAAACCCTGAGCTACCGCGACCTGCTGCAGCTCAAGGCCGGCTCGGACTGCTACATCTCGCTGCACAAGTCCGAGGGCTGGGGCTTCGGCATGATCGAGGCGATGGCACTGAAGGTGCCGGTGATCTGCACCGCCTATTCCGGCAACCTCGATTTCTGCACCGAGGACACCGCCTGGATGGTCGATTACGAGGAAAGCGAGCTGCGGCCCGGCGATTACATCTTCGTGCGCAAGGGCTCGGTCTGGGCCGAGCCTTACGTCGAGGATGCCGCCCGCCAGATGCGCGCCGCTTATGACGACCCCGAGGCCCGCCGCAGCAAGGCCGAGGCCGCCTATGCCCATATCCGCGAGAACTTCTCCGCCCCGGCCATCGCCAAGCGCTATGGCGGCCGCCTGCGCGAGATCCTCGCGGAGCTGCAGCAGAAGGGCTGAGATCCGGGCTGCCGGGGGGCGATCCGCCCGGCAGCCCGTTCCCCGCGCGCGGGGACGATCCGCTTGAAAGGCCAAGACCATGACCAAATCCGACACCCCGCCGCAGCTCAGCCCCGAGCAGATCCGGCAGGCCTATCAGCTGTTCCTCGGACGTCTTCCCGGCGATGACGAACTGGCGCGCATGCACCAGAAGGGGCACACCCATGCCAGCCTGCGCCAGGTGTTCCTGCGCTCGCAGGAATTCCAGCGCAAGAACCCGCCGCCGCGGCCCGCCGCCCCGGTGCCGAGCTCGGCCACCGCCCGGCCCACGCCGCCCTACGATCTCGGCCCGCTCGGGGACGAGCGGCTGATCTACCTGCACATTCCCAAATGCGGCGGCACCACGCTGCACGCGCTGCTGACCGCCTGGTACGGCGCCGGCGCCGTGCATCCCGAGCGCCTCAACGGCCTTTACAGGTACACCGCCGCCGAGATGACCCGCTACCGGGTGTTCTCGGGCCATTACGACCATTACGCCACCCGGCTCGTGCCCGGCCCGACGCGGCTGATCTCGTTCCTGCGCGATCCGCGCGACCGGCTGGTCTCGCTCTATCACTTCCACCGCGCCCACCGGCCGGAATTCGTCGAGCGGCAGAACCTGGTGCTGGCCCGCTGGGCGCTCGAGCTCGACATCGACGCCTATTTCGCCAACGAGAAGGTGCGCGCGCATCTCTCGGTCGATAACTCGATCGCCCGGCATTTCTCCGACGTGCCGCAGGCCAGCCATCTGTGGAACGGCCAGCGCGACCCGCGCGTGACCGATCTGCCGCTGATGCGCGATCAGGCGCTGGCCAATCTCGAGGGCTTCGACTTCATCGGCTTCATGGACACCTACGACGCCTCGGTCGCGCATCTGGCCGGGCTGCTGGGCATGCCGCCGGTGGAGAAGATCGAGGCGCGCCAGACCCTCGACGGGCTGATGCAGGACAATCCCGACATGCGCCGGATCGAGAAGCAGACCCCGTCCGGGGAAACTCTGGCGCAGATGGAAGAGCTCATCGTCTACGACCGCGAGATCTATGAGGCGGCGCGCGCCCGCTTCGCGCTGCCCGCCAGCACCGACTGATCGCCGCAAAACAGAGCCTGTTTCGGCCCGAAACGGCTCAGTACCAGCGCCCCAACGCGATCAGCCCGCAGCTGATCGCGGCCCGGGCCCCGGCGAGGTCCCAGGCCGAGAGCTCGGCGCCCGACGCGCCGACCGCCCCGGCCGAGACCAGATGCGGGCTGCCCGCCATGCCGCCGGCCTGCACCACAGGCGCCGCGGCGAACGCCACCGGAAAGCTCCAGCTCACCGCGCCGCCGGCGCTCGATGCGAGACTGTGCCAGCAGATCTGCGTGCCATCGGCAAGGCGCAGCCAGCCGCCATCGGCGCCGTCGCCGCGCTCGAGCACCGCGCCGGTGGACAGCCCCGCCGCCTGGGCCACGCTGCCGACCACCCCCGAGCCGGTGAGCGCGCCGTCGACCCGCGCGCCCTGCGGCAGCAGCGCCTCGCCGCTGGCGGCGACAAGGCTCAGCCCGGTGTGCCAGGTGGCGCCATCGGCCGAGACCTTCACCGCGAAGGCGTCGCTGCCCGAGAGGCCCATCTCGGCCCGCCCCGACCAGCCGGTCTGGAACAGCAGGCTGGCGGTGTCCCCGGCCTGCGCCTTGTTGATCTTGAGCTGGTGGCCGGCGCCCTCGTGGCTGAGCAGCGTCGCCGGGGCCGAGATCGCGAGCCGGTTGGTGGCATCGGCGCTGGCGTTCACCCCCAGCCACGCCACCGGCGGCTCCTGCCAGGCCCCGTCCTTGCAAAGCAGCGCGCGGTCCTCGTCGAGCACCCAGGCGCGCCAGCCCGGCCCGGGCGGCACAAACCCCCAGGCGCTGCCGTCCCAGAGTGCGATCATGCCCTCCTGCCCGGACCAGGCGCCGCTGGCGCCGGCAGGCAGGATATAGCGCGCGCCCGCGCCGGGATCGGCCGGCGGCGCGGTTTGGCTGCGGCTTGCCACGACGAGCTGCACGACCGCGTCGAGCAGCCGCAGGGCCTCGTTGTGGGTGACGTGTTTCTGCGCCTGCGACGGCGCCAGGAAGGGCAGCGACAGGTTGGGCGAAAGATCGGACATGAGCGGCTCTCCGGCACCGAAAGACGGCGCAACCCTAAGAGCAGCGTCTTGCCCGGTTCTTGCTCGACCGTGCGCCGCAGGCGCAACGCCAGCCTGCGCGCCTCGGGCGCAGGCCAGACCGTGCGCCCCAGGCGCAACGCTCGACCGCGCGCCCTGCCCCGGGGGCGCGCAGGCTCAGGCGAGCAGGATCTGGTCGCTGTCGAGCCCCGCGGCCCCCAGCCCCATCAGCAGCAGCGCCGAACCGTCGGCGCTCAGCAGCAGATCGCTCCCGACCGCCGTGAAGGCCGCCTGCGCCGCCGCGACATCGGCAAAGCCGAAGCCGGTCAGCTGCACCGTGTCCCACGGCTCCATGTCGACCACCGTCACCGTCTCGCCGGCGTTGAACACGAAGACATCCGCCCCGGTGCCGCCGATCATCAGGTCGCTGCCGCCGCCCGACACCAGCCGGTCGTCGGTGCCCTGGTCGCGCATCCACTGCCGGTAGACCGGCGTGGTCGCGGTGATGAACTCCGCGCTCTGGGCAAAGCCCTCGACCACCTCGACCCGGCTCATGCCGTCCTCGAGCCTCTGGGTCCAGTTCGCCAGCCCGGTCGGGTCGGGGGCGCGGTCGAGCACGTTGTTGTAGAGCAGCGTCACGAAGGCCGCGTTGTCGAGCGCGCCGTAGGTCGCCTGGAACTCGGGGCTCTCGACAAAGCCCGTCGCCACCTCGGTGTAGTCCGCGCCGCCGGCCAGCCGCGCGCTCCAGTTCTCGAACCCGGTGAGATCCGGCGCGCGGTCCAGCGTCGCCTGGTAGAGCCGGAACACATCGTCGCCCCAGGAGGCCAGCGCATGCCCGCGGGCAAAGCTCAGGGCCTCGGCGGCGGTGCCCGAGATCAGCTCGGGGCTCTGCGAGAACCCGAGCACCACCTCCTCGCGGGTCATGCCGTCCTCGAGCCGCGCCACCCAGTTCGCCAGCCCCGTGGCATCGGGATCGCGGTCGAGCACGTTGTTGTAAAGCAGCGTGACGAAGGCGGCGTTGTCGAGCGTGCCGTAGCGGGCCTGGAACTCGGGGCTGTTGACGAAGCCCGTCACCACCTCGAGCAGGGTCTTCTCTCCGGTCACCAGACGCTCGGTCCAGGCGTCGTGCCCGCCCGGGTCCGGCGCCCGGTCGAGCGTGGCGAGATAGAGACGATAGACCTGCCCCGCGGGCTCCGGCCGGGTCACCGCCTCGAGGCTGTCCGCGATGATCACGTTGTCGCCGTCGCTGCCCACCAGCGTGTCCGCGCCGCCCTCGCCGACAAGGCTCTGATCATAGCCGTCGAGCGCCACCAGCCGCTCGCCGGCCTCGGTGCCGCGGATCACCGGATCGACCTCGGCCGGGGTGGCGTCCGCGACGATGGCGTCGAGCTTGACGTTCTCCGAGCCCATCGTCACCTCGTAGACGATCTCGCCGTCGATCGCGGCGCCGGTGAAGACCAGCTCGTAGCTCCCCGCCGGCAGCACCATCTGGTAGCCGCCCGCGTCCCAGCTCGTGGTGGTATAGACCCCTCTCGACCCGGTGGCGGTGACGGTGATGCCGCCCAGCCCCTCGCCCATGTCGTAGAAGCGGTCGCCGTCGGTGTCGTCGATCACCACCCCCACGAGCTGGGCCTCGTAATCCCAGCGGCTGCCGAAATCCTGCGTCAGCACCCAGGGCCCGATGCTCAGCCCGGCGGGCGCCTCGATCGCGCCCACGCCAAGCTCGGTCACGCTGTCGGAGAGAATGCTGATCCGGTGCCCGGCGGGATCCTGCATGCCGCCCTCGTCCCAGCCCCAGTCGATGTAGAAGGCGGCGTGGGCATGCAGCGGATCCTGCGTGTAGGCGAAGATGTTCTCGCGGTAGGACGACCAGATATAGCCGGCATCGGTCAGGCGATCGCCCACCGTCGCCTCGCCCGGCAGCTGGTGCAGTTGCGCGACCGCATCGGGATAGGCGGTGGCATAGTCGATCATCGCCTGCGAATGCCCCTCGGCGGCCTCGGCCAGCGCCGCGTTCCACGCCAGCGGGGCCACCGCGGAAAACTCGGCAAGCTGGCTCTGGAACAGCGCCAGATCGACGCCGAAATAGCCCACCGCGTTGGTGATATTGTCCTGCACCGCGGTGCCGGTGGCCGCGTCGAGGATCAGCTCGTAGAACTCGCCCTGCGGATCCATCCGGGCCCGGTTGATGTATTCCAGCATCATCTGCTCGAACGCCGTCGGAGTCGTGGTCGTCGACATGTCGTCCTCTTGCCGCCTGTCCTTGCTGCCTGCCAGCGCCCCTGCCCGCGGACCCGCGGCGGGATCGGGCCCGACCGTCAGAACAGAAGCATGTCATCGTGAATATCGGATCGCTCGGCGCCGAGAAACAGGACATGAACGCCCGATCCGGAAAACACCAGACCGTCATCGGACGGCATCAGGTGGGCCCGCAGCGCCTCTGCGTCGCGGAAGCCGAAGCCCTCGAAGCGCAGCATGTCCCAGCGCTCGAGATCGGCCACCGTGTGATGGCCGCCCTCATCGGCGCGGAACACGAAGCAATCGGCCATCGCGCCGCCGATCAGCAGGTTGCGCCCGGCGCCGCCGTCAAGCTCGTCATCCATCCCCTGCCCGCGCATCCAGTCGAGCAGCTCCGGCGCGCTGGCAGCGCGGAACTCGGCGCTTTCGGAAAAGCCCAGCACCACCTGCTCGCGGCTCATGCCCGCCTCGAGCCGCGCCGTCCAGTTGGCCAGGCCCTGCGCATCCGGCGCCCGGCCCAGCACGTTCTGGTACAGCAGGCTCACGAAGCCCGCGTCGTCGAGCGCGCCATAGGTGGCGCGGAACTCGGCGCTGCGGACAAAGCCGGTGGCGACCTCCGCCAGCCCCGCGCCCTCGGCCAGCCGCCCGCTCCAGTTCAGCAGCCCGGCGGCGTCCGGCGCACGGCCAAGCGTGGCGTCATAGAGACGAAACACCTCGTCCACCTGGTCCGCCTGCAGCCCCGCCCGGCTGAACGCCGCCGCCTCGGCGGCGGTGCCGGCGCGGAACTCGGCGCTTTCGGAAAAGCCCAGCACCACCTGCTCGCGGCTCATCCCGTCCTCGAGCCGCGCCGTCCAGTTGGCCAGGCCCTGCGCATCCGGCGCCCGGCCCAGCACGTTCTGGTACAGCAGGCTCACGAAGCCCGCGTCGTCGAGCGCGCCATAGGTGGCGCGGAACTCGGCGCTGTCGACGAAACCGGTCGCCACCGAGACGAGGCTGCGCTCGCCCTCGATCAGCCGCCCGCTCCAGTTCAGCAGCCCGGTCGGGTCCGGCGCGCGGCCGAGCGTCGCCTGGTAGAGCCGGAACACCTGCCCCGAGGCCGGGTCGAAGACCGGGTCCGAGGCCGCCCCGATCAGCACATCGTCGCCCCCGGCCCCGCGCAGCACGTCATGCCCGTCGCCCCCCGACAGGGTATCGGCGCCGCCCCGGCCCTGCAGCAGGTCGGCCTGTGCGGTGCCGGTCATCGACAGCGGCGCCACCGGGATCGCGGCGCTGTCGATGTGCCAGAGATCGCGAAGATCGCCGATGGCGAAGTCCGAGGCCTCCAGCGCCGTACCCTCGGCGCTGTCGATGCGCAGCGTCTCGCCGCCCACGGTGATCTCGGCCCCCCTGGCGGTGCTGCGGATGTCGAGCGCCTCGACGGTGTAGAACCGCCCCAGCGCCGACAGGTCAAGCCGGTCGGTGCCGGGCTCGAAATCGGTGATCCGGTCGGTCTGCCCGTCGGCGGTGAAGACGAACACGTCCGCCCCCGCCCCGCCGGTCAGCACATCCGCCCCGGCGCCGTCGATCAGCACGTCGTCCCCCTCCCCGCCGGACAGCCGGTCATCGCCGCCGCCGCCATGGATCTGGTCGCGCCCGGCCCCGCCGGCGATCGTCTCCGCCGCCGTTCGCGGCCCCCGCACCGTGCCGATCTCGCCGAGATCGGCACGCAGCCGGGTCACCCCGCCGCCGCTGCCATCCTCGCCCTCGGGCCAGTCTCCGGCGACGAAGATGTCGATGCCGGTCGCGTCCGCCACCAGGCTCAGCCCGGCCGGGTTGCTCAGCGCCATGTCGAGATCGTCGGCCAGCGTGTCGAGATGCAGCAGCCGCCCGCCGGGCAGCAGCGTCATCAGGCTGAGCCCGTCATCGCCGCCGCCGGCGACCACATAGACCTGCCCCGCGACGCTGATGCTCTCGAGCACCGTCACCCCGGCGAAGCGGGTCTGCAGATCGTCGCCCACCAGGTCGGTCACCTGCATCGCGCCCGCCGGCCCCAGCGAGACCACCGCCAGCACCCCGTTGCCCGCGCCGCCGACCAGCGCGTAGGGCTGGCCGGCCAGCGTGACGATCTCCAGCTGCGTGGGGGTGTCGAGATAGAGCCCCTCCTGCAGGTCGAGCTGCCGGGCATCGCCAAGCAAGCCATCTTCCGAGAGCGCGTAGGAATAGAGACTGTTCTGCCCCGAAGACAGCGCCAGCACCCGCGTCTCGCCGGCAATCTCGAGGCTGTCGATGGCGCTCACCGTGCCGGTGCCCGGCACCTCGGCCAGCACGCCCTGCGGCTGCGGCTGCAACCGCGTCCCCTCGGCCTGCCAGACCCCGAGCCCGGGGCTCTGCCGCGAGGCGGTGAGCAGATAGCTCTGGCCGTTCACCGTCACCGGCGCCAGCGCCAGCATCGCCTGCGGCACCGCCTTCGCGAGCTGCAGCGTCACCGGCGCGCCGAGCGCGCCGTCGGAGGTCAGCTCCCAGGCCTCGATCTGCCGCCCGTAGCGCCCCGGCGCCAGCAGCATCTCGCGCCCGCCGATCTCGGCCATGACAAGGCTGCGCGGCGCGTCGAGCCCGTCCGAGGGTCCGTAATGCGCGGTGTCGCGCAGCCCCAGCGCCTCGTCCCGCACCAGCACGCCGCCGCCCCTGGCGCTGGCGCTGTAGAGCCGCAGCCCGTCGGCGCCGTCATGGGCGAGCAGCCCGCTCACCGAGGTCATATGGGTCTCGGGCCCGGAAAGCCCGGTGCTCACGTGGCGCAATATTGCCATGCGCGGCTCCACAGATCGCGCCCCCGGCCCCGGTCTCGCCGCCGTTCCGGTCAGCCGGGCGGAAGCGTGTCGGCAAAACCGCGGCAAGCCCCCCGTATTCATCTCAAATGCCCAAGACAGTTGCGGCGGCCGCGGCGCTCCGGCATCACTGCAGGCAGAACCACCCCGCCAAGAGAGCGCCCCCATGCCGCCCCTCCCGCCTGTCTCCTCCGAGACCCGGATCACCATCCTGATGGCCACCTGGAACGGCGCCGCGCATCTCGAGGAACAGCTCGCCTCCTTCAGCGCCCAGAATCATCCGGCCTGGGATCTCTGGGTCAGCGATGACGGCTCGAGCGACGCCACGCTCGAGATCCTGCAGGCGTTCCGGGCCCGCGAGGACGGCAACCGCGAGGTGCGCATCCTCGAGGGGCCGCGCCGGGGGCACGCGGCGAACTTCTTGTCGCTGCTCTGCCATCCCGAGCTGCCCGCCGGCCCGGTGGCGCTGTCGGATCAGGACGATGTCTGGCTGCCCGGCAAGCTGCGGCTGGCGCTCGGCGCGCTGCACAATGCCGGCCCGGTGGCGCTCTACGGCGCGCAGAGCCATCACACCGACCGCCATCTGAAGGTGATCGGCCGCTCGCGCCTGCCGCGCCGCCCGCCCTGCTTCCGCAACGCCCTGACCCAGAACGTGGTGAGCGGCCACAGCGCGGTGCTCAGCGCCGATGCGGTGGCGCTGATCCGCCAGGCCGGCGTGCCCGACGGCATCCCCTACCACGACTGGTGGCTTTACCAGCTGGTGAGCGGCGCCGGCGGCGAGATCGTCATCGATCGAGAGAAGGTGCTATATTACCGCCAGCACCATGCCAACGCGATGGGGGCCCATCGCGGCCTGACGCCGCGGCTGCAGCGGGTCCGGCAGGTGCTCGGCCGCACCTATGCCAGCTGGCTGAGCGCCAATCTCGCGGCGCTGGAGCGGGCCCGCGACCTGCTGACCCCCGAGCATCAGACCCTGCTGGCCGCCTTGCGCGATGCCCCTCCGCATCCCGGCCTGACCCGGCCGCTGGCGTTTCACCAGCTCGGCCTGCACCGCCAGACCCGGCTGACCACCGCCAGCCTCTACGTCGCCGCCGCGCTGGGGCGGGTCTGACCCTGTTTCGCAGCGAAACAGGATCTATTCCTGCCGAAAACGGCTGAAAAGGAGCGCCGGCAGACCGCAGCGGGACCAGTCAGGCCCGGCGTTTCATGTTCTGCTCGTGGTCCTGGATGCCTTTCTCGACATCGTCATAGAACCGCAATTGCCCGTCTTCGAGCACGACCACCGCGTCACAAAGCTGGCGGATCTGGCTCATACCGTGACTGACAACCACCGAACCGGCGTTGCGCATACGCTGCTTGAACAGCGCGTCGCTGCGAGACTTGAACGAGGCGTCTCCCACCGCCGTCACCTCATCGACCAGGTATGTGTCGAAGGCGATGCCCATGGAGGTGCCGAAGGCCAGCCGCGATTTCATCCCCGAAGAGTAGGTCTTGAGGGGCAGGTGGAAATGAACGCCCAGACCGGCAAAGTCTTCTACGAACTCAATCAGTTCATCCGTGTCGACACCGTAGACCCGGGCAATGAACCGGCAGTTCTGCGCGCCGCTCAGCTCGCCATGAAACGACCCGGCGAAGCCCACAGGCCAAGAAATGCTGCCGGTGGTTACGATCTTGCCCGAAGTCACCGGCATCGTTCCCGCGATCATCTGCAGCAGGGTCGACTTGCCGGCGCCATTGCGCCCCAGCAGCCCAACGGACCGGCCAGACGGAAACGTCATGGAGACATTCTCCATGACTGTCTTGCGCTTGCCCTCCATGACGAAGGTCTTGGTGACGTTCTCGAAGCGGATCATCGCAAACCGGCCCTCAGCGACGGTCCTTGACCGAATAGATCACGAGCACCACCGTTGCCCAGGCAAGGAACATGAACACCCCCGCCACCAGCAAAAGCACCCCGCGCTCGGGATATTGCGGGGTCTCCGCCACCGTCGGCTGCATATAGGCCGCAAGATAGCGGCTCTGACGCTTGGCGTCGCCGCGCGCGCTGTCATAGGCCGCCAGCGCCGAGACATAGGACTGCTCGGCGAACTCCCGGTCGACCACCAGCCGCTCGTACTCGCCCACCAGGTCGGCAAAGGCCGTGCCGACCCCGCCGCCGCTGTCGAAGCCGAGCTTCTGGCGCTCGGCGGCGATGCGCGCCCGGATCACCTCGAGCCGGCGTTCGGCCTGGGCCACGCGCGGGTCGTTGCTCTGGGCGGTGTCGCGCAGCAGGTCGAGCTCGATGATCTGCTCGGCTTCCTGGGCCTGCAGATTGCCCAGCAGGCCGGCCTGGCTCTGCAGGTCGAGCTGCGGGTCGACCAGCTGGTTCTCGTTGCGGAACCGGGTCACCGTCTCGCGCGCCTCCTTGAGACGATCGACCGCCTCGCCAAGCTCCTCGCGGGCGTAGCTGATCGAATCCTCGCGCGCCACGGCGCTGAGCTCGTTGATCACGTCCGAGCTCTTGTCGAGCAGCAGCTGGGCGATCATGGTGGCATCCTCGGGGCGGAAGGCCCGCACCTGGACCTCGATCAGCCCGGCGCTGTAGGAGATCTTGACCATCCTCTCCCAGTAATCGACCAGCTCCTCGATCGAGGCCTCGGGATCGATGGCAAAGACCGGATCCCGTTCGGGGCGCGACCAGATCGTGCGCAGGTCGAGCTCCTCGTCGATCTCGGTCACCAGCTTCTGGCTCTGGATGAACTCGTAGAGAATGTCGGTGTCAGACGAGCTCGAGTTCGACAGGTTCGACAACCCGCCGAGCAGATCCGTCGCCGACGCCGCTTCTTCCTGGCGCACGGTGAACCCCACGCGCGAAGCGTACTGATCCGCGGCCACCAGCCAGAGATAGAGCGCGGTGACGATGCTCGGCAAAATCACGCAGACGATGAAGCTCGCCAGCAGCAGCCAGTGCCGCCGCTGCGGCTGCGCCGCACCAACCGGCTGACGCGGCACAGCCGCGGAAGGCTGGGCCGGTCCCGGAGGCCGCCCCCCCGGCTGTCCGGGGTTGGGCTGGGGCTGTCCGCCGGGGCGCTGCGGCTGTTGCCCGGGCTGCGCCTGCGGGGCTTTGGGCTTTTGCGGGTTTGGTTGTGGTACCACGGCAGGACGAGGCTGGGCGTGCCCTGTCTGACCGGCGGGTTTGGGAGGCTGCGCGGCGGCCTGCTGCCCCTGAGGCGGCTGGCCCTGAGGCGGCTGGCCCTGAGGCGACTGGCCCTGTGCCGGGCCGGCTGCCTTGTCCTTGGCGGGTTGTGTCAATCGGGCCCCATTGGAATATCAATTGCCAGAGCACGATGCTAATACACCAGGCAAGAACAAGATACCAGATTCCCGAGGCTTCATGAGTTCCGAAGATTTTGCCCCCCCGGCGCGGCCCTCCGCCCCGACCAAGCGCTCGTTTCCCGGCGCCCGCGCCATCGGGGCGTTGATCCTGCGCGAGATGGCCACAAGCTACGGTCGCTCTCCGGGTGGTTACATCTGGGCGATCCTCGAGCCCATCGGCGGCATCTTTGTCATGACCCTCGTGTTTGCCGCCTTCCTGCGCAGCCCCGGCCTCGGCGTCAATTTCCCGATCTTCTACGCCACGGGCATGATGCCTTTCGTGATGTACGCAGGGCTGCAGGGCAAGATCGCCAGTGCGCTGAATTACTCGAAGCCACTCCTGGCATATCCCTCGGTCACGTTCGTCGACGCTATCCTGGGACGGTTTATCCTCGACGTGATGACCCAGCTTCTGGTGAGCTACCTCATTTTTGGCGGCATTCTCATTCTCTTCGAGACCCGGACCCTTCTCAACTTCCCTCTTATCCTCGAGTCCTTCGCTCTCGCAGCGCTTCTTGGCTTGGGCCTTGGCACGCTAAACTGCTATGTTTTCACGCGTTTTCCACTCGCCCAGAAGGCCTGGAGCATCATAACCCGTCCGCTCTTTCTCATTTCATGTGTCTTTTATCTTTATCACACCGTTCCAGAGCCGTACCGCGGCTACCTATGGTACAATCCGCTGGTCCATGTCGTCGGGCTGATGCGCAAGGGCTTCTATCCCGAATATGACGCGCCATATATTTCCAGGACCTATGTTCTCTCCATCGCTCTGGTGAGCCTGGTACTCGGCCTGCTTTTGCTACGTCGGTCCTACGCTGATCTGATGCATAGGTAGGTTCAGCTCCGATGCCCACGCTCTATCTCCATACCGGCCTGCACAAGACCGGCACAACGAGCCTGCAAAAGGCCTTTTTCGACAACCGCGACGAGCTGGCGCGGCAAGGCATGCTCTATCCGGCCTCCGGCCTGTCTCAAAAGCCGGTCAATTGGGGCCACCACGAACTCGCCTACGCCATGCGTCACCGGCTCGACGCACAGAAGCTCTGGCGCGCGCTGCGCAACGAGGCCGATGCCTCGGGGCTGGAGAAGGTGCTGGTCTCGTCCGAAGAACTGTCGCTGATGCCCTTCCCCGGCCTGCCTGCTGCGGAGCCCTACAAGCTGATCGCCCAGATCTTCGAAGGCTACGAGATCCGGCACATCACCTATCTCCGGCCGCAGGCAGACCTGATCTGTTCGCTCTACAATCACAACGTCAAGGCGGTCGGCGAGCGGCGTGACATCCTCGAGTTCATCTCCGGCGTCGCGCCGCGCCTCGAGTACCAGCATTATCTCAATGTCGCGGCCCTGGGTCTCGGACCGAAAGCCATCGTCGTGCGCCGCTACACGCCGGAGCATCTGGTCGACGGAGACATCATCTCCGACATCGCCTCGATCACCGGCATCGCCCTCGATCAGGGGTTCAAGCGCCCCAAGGCGCCGCTCAATGTCGGGCTGTCGTCGAAAGGTCTCGCGGCGATGCTCGCCGCCAACCGGCGCTTTGTCGACCAGCCGCTGCGGCTGCAGGCAGAGCGCAAGCGCATCATCATGCAATACCCCGCCCCGGCCTTCCAACGCCCCTCGCTGCTCACCGATGAGGCGCGCGACCTGATCGAGGCGCTCTACACCCAGAAGAACCGCATGATCGCCCGTCGCTACCTCAACCGCGACGTGGATCTCTTCGCGCCAGAGCCGGAGACCGCCCCGGCCAGCGCACTCAGCGAGAACTGAGCGCCGCGATCAGCCGTGCGGCCACACCCGTGGTCTCATCCGCGGGGCCAAGCAAGGTCCCGTTGCCGGCCCGCGCCACCGCCTCGCCCTGGGCGCCGAGATCGAAGCTGGCGACCGGCAGGCCGGTGGCCAGCATCTCGTGGGTGGTGAAGGAGAAGGTCTCGGGCCAGATCGAGGGCATGAACCAGCCGGAAACGCCGTAGCGCGCCACCAGGCCGGGCAGGTCGCGCAGCTCGTAGCTGCCATGCACCAGGCTCGGCGCCGCCAGCTTGTAGTTCGGGTCGAGATGGCCCAGCACCACCAGCCGCGCCGCGCCGCTCCGGGCCAGCTCGCGGCTCAGCTCCTGCAGCAGCGCCGCCCCCTTCTGCACCCCGATATTGCCCAGCACCCCGATCACCGGCGCGCCCTCGGCCCCCGCGCCCGGCGCGATCCGCGGCGGCGGCGCCGGCAGCACGTGCGGCTCTACCGAGATCCGCCCCGCCGCCTGCGGGTAGGCCTCGGTCAGGATGTCCCGGCTCGAGCCCGAGAACACCACCACCCGCCCGGCGGCCGAGATCAGCCGGCCCCAGGCCGCCTGCCACTCGGCCAGCGAGGCCGTCACCCCGCCGGGCCGCTCGTAGACATGCGCCGGGTCATCGGCCAGCGGGCCACCGGCCACCGGCACGCCGTGATAGAGACCATCGCTGCCCAGAAGCGTGTAGGACGGGCTCACCGGGAAGAAATCGTGCAGCAGCAGCTCGACCGGCTGCGGATGCGCGCTGCCCTGCCCCGCAAGCTGCAGAAGACGGTCCGGCAGCTCCAGCGCGTCGCGCTCGTTGACGCCGCAGGAATAGACGATGCGGCGCTCGGGCAGCAGCGCGATCAGTCTCTCGATCAGCGTGAAATCGTTGCTCAGCCCCTGGGTCATGCCGCTGGGGCCGTAGAGCTCGAGCTTCCAGCGATGGCCCTGTCCGACGCGCAGCACCACCGCCGACCCGCCCTCGGCGACCTCGCCCGCGATGCGGTCCTGCAGGTAGTTCTCGGCGCCGCCGCCCATGGCATGGGCAAGATAGACCGGCACCGGCCCGTCCTGGCGCTGCGCCGCCAGCGCCAGCCCCAACGCCAGACGCGGCGTGTTGAGCGGGTCGCGGCGGATGAACTCCTGCACCTCGGCGTCATAGCCCGGGTAGCGGCCCGAAAGGATGCGCAGGTTGCGCTCGAGCAGGCGCTGCTTGTCGGCGCTGCCGAAGGACTGGCCGCCGCGATGCTCGACAAACAGGTTGGGCGCGCAGAGATGGCGCCCGCCAAGCGCCTCGGCCTTGCGGCACCAGTCGTTCTCCTCGCCGTAGCCGCGCCCGAAGATGGAGTCGAATTCCGGCAGCTGGGCGAGGAAGCGCGGCGCCAGCGCCATGCAGAAGCCGACCCCGGTGGGGGCCGCGGCAAGCCCGGCTTTCGGGTCGAACCCGGCGGCGATACGGTCCAGCGCGTCGGCCTCGCCCGGAGCCAGGTCGTTGCGCTGGCAGATCACCGGCACGGTGAAGATCTCGGCATCGTTCGACATCGGCGTGACCGAGGCCACGTCGGGCTCGGAAAGCGGTGCCAGCAATCGCGGCAGCCAGCCCTCGGGCAGCAGCGCATCGGCATTGACCAGCACCACGGGATCGTCGGGCCACTGCGCCAGCGCCTCGGCAAAGCCCCGGTTGACCGCGCCGATGAAGCCCAGGTTCTCGGCATTCTCCAGCAGCGTCACCTGCGGGTGTCCGGCGCACCAGTCGCGCAGGAAGGGCCGCACCCGGGCATCGCTCGAGCCGTCCTCGATCACCAGCAGCCGCCAGCGCGTGCCGGAATGCGCCGCGATGCGCCCCAGCACCTCGGGCAGCAGGTCGAAGGCGTTGTAGACCGGCAGGATCAGCGTCGCGTCGCGCTCGGGCAGCGGGGCAGGGGGCGTGTCGGGCAGCAGCGCCGGGACCATCTCGGTCGCATCCGAGCGCGGCACCAGCCCGAGCCGTTCCTTGACGATCTCGCGGGCACCCAGATCGCCCTGCCATTTCCAGCGGTAGATCACCGGCGCCAGCGCCGCCAGCGTGCCGGCAAAGCGCGCCGCCATCGGCAGCCGGGCGCGCAGCAGCGCCGCCGAGGAGAAGCCGGGCAGGGACTGCCGTTCGGGGCGCTCGCCGCCGCGCTCGGCCAGCAGCTCGATGGCGCCGCTCTCGCAGGGGATGTCGAGCGCGAAGCCGCGCTGGCTGCTGCCGGACCGCGCCAGATCGGGCTCGGTCCAGGCGCGGGTGCGGTTCACCGACAGACCGATGCGATCGGCCTCGGCCCAGCCTTCCACGTGGATGCGATGGCGGCGCAGGGCGATGCGGGTGATCTCGCCATAGGCCGTGCCGTGGCGATCCAGAAGCGGGGTTCCGGGACGGTCGAGCGCGACGTTCATCTCCGCGTAGCGCAGAAAAATGCGATAGACCCGACCGAGCAACAAAGGACCGTCTCCAAGATAGTTCCGACCCGGCTTACGGGGTCGCGCAGGGCTGTGCAAGACACCCTCCCAAGGCCCCGTGACCCGGCGCCGCGAGCGCAAACATGTTTCGCTGCGAAACGCCCCGGACCGCGCCGCCTCAGCGCGCCAGCCGCTCCGCCAGCCAGGCCGCGAGATCGGTCTCGAAGGCGGCATCCGCCGCCGCCCCGTCCAGCTCCAGCCGCGACCCGCGCCGGCGCAGCGTCAGCCCGGCCCATTCGCCAAGGAGCTCAGGCGACCGTTTCGGCTCTGGTGCCGGGGTTTGAGCCTGTTTTTCGACCGGCGCCGAAGCGGCGGTGAGGCAGGCGGTCAGCGCCGCGCGCTCGGCGGCGGCATCCTGCGGCGGCGCGTCCTTCAGCGCGGCGACGATCTGCCGGGCGAGCTCGGGCCGGTCGCGCAGGGTCTGGGCCAGCTCGAGCCCGACGCGTTCGCTCAGCGTCTCGGGGAAGCGCAGCGCCCCGTCCAGCGCCCGCACGATGGCGATGAAGGAGCGGATCTTCGAGCGCCGCGCCCGAGGCACCGCGGCGAAGAGCGCCGAGAGCGCCGCCTCGTCATCGGCGAACACGCCGCGATCCGCCGCCCGCACCACGATGCGGGCGCGCTCGTAATGGCTGAGATTGGCGCGGATCTCGTTTTCCTCGATCATCGCGCGATAGGCGGCGGGGGCGTCCTCGGGCCGGCGCAGCAGCGCCAGCACCGTGCCGAACCGCGCCTCGCCGGTTTCCTCGCGCAGCGCCGCCAGCGCCCGGCAACGGCGCCAGCCCGAGAGCAGCCCGTAGGCGGCGCGGCCGGGCAGGGCGACCACCTCGATGGGCGTCTGCTGACCGCGCTGGCGCAGGCTCTCGCGCAGCGCCGCCGCCTCGTCGGCATCCTCGGCCATGCGGTCGCGTTCGAGATAGCTCAGCTCGATCTCCTCGAGCGGCAGCTCGACCACCAGCCGTCCGTCCTGTCGGGCGCCGTTCCAGCGCTCGCTCAGCTCCTCGAGCGCCGCGGTCGCGGCGGCCCCGGCGGCGACATCGGCGATCGGCGCGGCGCGCCGGGGGGCGGAGGTGAACATCGACTTGGTCTCGAGCGGGCCGCTCTCGGCGCCGCCCATCGGGTCGGGCGCGACGGGGGACAGTCTCTTGCGCTTGGCCATCCGCGGGGTCCTTTCAGAAACAGGGGGTGGCCGCAGCGGACCGGATCGGGGTTAAAAGAGCCTGACGCGGGCGCACGCCGGGATGTTTCGCAGCGAAACAGAGTCTCATTCGGCGGCCTGCGCCATCTGTTCGTCGCGCCGCCAGCTGCCCAGAAGCAGCTGCTTCAGAGCCGCATAGGTGGCATCGAACGTCTCGCGCCCGCGGGCATAGGTCTCGCGGTTGAAGTCGCGGTAATCGGCCTCGTAGATGCCGCGCACCTGCTCGCCGGCCTGGCCGATCAGGGCGGTGAAATCCTGCCGGTGCGGCGACAGCACCGGCCCGAGATAGGCCTGCATCAGCGCCGCAAGCTCGGCCTGCTGGGTGCCGTCATAGCGGGTGATCACCGCGCGCACCGCGTCCCACTGGAACGACAGCCCCTCGCGGCCCAGGGCGCGGGCGGCCATGTTCTCGGCCTCCTCGATCGAGGAGAAGGTCGAGTGCAGCATGTCGAAGAAGCGCCCGGTGCTGTCGAACTCGAGGAACGAGGCCCCGAGCGGCACCAGCAGGATATCCGCCGCCGCCAGCCCGTTGATCGTCAGGTAGCCGAGGGCAGGGGGGGTATCGAGGAAGATCACATCGTAATCGTCGAGCAGCCCGTCCGCCTCGAGACTGTCGGTGAGCGCGTCCCACAGCTTCCAGCCGCGCGCCTGCATGCGCCAGACCGGGATCTGGAACTCGGCCCAGTAGAGGTTCAGCTGCGCGCCGATGAGGTCGATATTGGGCCAGTGGGTTTTCTGCACCAGGCTCTCGGCCCGGGTCTCGAGCGCCTCGGTCAGGGTGTCGTCGAGCGGGATCGGCGCCTCGCCGCGATCGAGCCGGCGCTGGTTCTCCGATCTCAGGTGCAGACCGTAATGGCGCGCCAGCAGCGGGAAGACGGTCTGCCATTCGTCCTCGACCTTGCCGCCGAAGATCGAGGTCATCGAGCCCTGGCTGTCGAGGTCGATCACCAGCACCTTGTAGCCGTCGAGCGCGGCGCTCATCGCCAGATGCGCGCAGGTCGAGGTCTTGCCGACGCCGCCCTTGAAGTTGGCAACGGCGACCATCTTGGCGGGCAGCCCCTCGGGGCGCCAGGGCAGGTAGTTCTTGGCCTTGGATCCTTCGGCGGCGAAATGCGCCCGCAGCCGCAGCACCTCGTCGAGGGTGAACCACTTGGCGCCGCCCTCGGTCTCGGAGCGGCCCTGCGGCAGATCCGGGTTCTGCTTCAGCACCCGGCGGAAATGCCCGACCGCGACCGGGATCAGGTAGCGGGTGATTTCCCAGGTCGAGAACAGCCGCAGCTGGCGGCCGCCATCCTGCTCGAGCCCGCGCCCCGCGAGATCGCGGCGTCCGGCCTCGCAGGCCTGGGCGATGCGGGCGAAGCCCTCGGTCTCGAACGGGCCGCCAAGGGCGCCGAGAGCGGCATCGGGATCGACGTTGAAATAGGGGGGAAGATCGCTCTTGGGATCGGTCTTCATCTGGATGCTCGCCTGCCATGTTCGCCGTTTTTCTCAGGATATCGAAAAATGCAGCACATGGAAGCGAAAGCTGAACACGCCGTGATTTTCTAAGCAGATTCGGGGCGTTGTGTGGGGCGCGCGAGGCCTGGATCAGGCCGGCCGGGCAATCATCCCCAGTTATTTTTTGTTAGTTGAATCGTTACGGCCTGGGAAGCTTTCCTTTATCCTTTTGAAAATACTGGGGCTTTTGGGCCTCTCTCCGGGCAATGCGACTCTGATCCCACGTTGGGGCGACTCTGATCCCACGGGGCGGCGACTCCGATCCCCCGTTGCCGGGCTGGACGGGGGCTGTGGATAAAACTAGGGTGGGTGTCACTGAAACCCCGAAAGCGCGCAGGCGGATAAAACCGGGGGCAGGGCAGGCACGAGAGCAGGATGAGCGCAGTTTCTGACACCCCTGGCGGAGGGCTGTTGCCCGACCGTCACCCGACGGCGGATTTCTTCGTCTGCGACATCTTCGATGCCGCGCCGAAGGACGATCTGGGGTCGATGGAGCACCCGATCTTCTCGCTCTCGACCCGGCCCGACCGGCGGGTGCTGAGCTACGCCCATAACGGCACCCAGATCGAGGTCATCCCCTCGGTGCGCGGCCGGGCGACGATCCACGACAAGGACATCCTGATCTACTGCGTCAGCCAGCTGATGGCGGCGCTCAATGCCGGGCGGGAGGTGTCGCGCACGCTGCAGCTCAAGGCGCATGATCTTCTCGTCGCCACCAACCGCGACACCAGCGGCGACGGCTATGCCCGGCTGCGCGACGCCTTCGAGCGGCTGGCCGGCACCCGCATCACCACCAACCTCACCACCGGCGGCATCGAGACCACCCGCGGCTTCGGCCTGATCGAATCCTGGGAGATCGTGCGCCGCTCGCGCGGCGGGCGGATGATCTCGGTGACGGTGACGCTGTCGGACTGGCTGTTCCGCGCGGTGCTGGCGAAATCGGTGCTGACCCTGAGCCGCGACTACTTCCGCCTGCGCAAGCCGCTGGAGCGGCGCATCTACGAGCTGGCGCGCAAGCATTGCGGCCGCCAGCCGCGCTGGCAGGTCTCGGTCGGCACGCTGCACAAGAAGTCGGGCTCCACCGCCCCGGTGCGGGTGTTCCGCGCCGCGCTGCGCAAGATGATCGCCGAGGCCAACCTGCCCGACTACCGGCTCAGCGAGGCGCCGGACGACATGATCGTAGTCGAGCGGCTGCGCGCCGCCCGTCCGGGCCCCGCCACACCGCATCTCGATCCCGACACGCTCGAGGCCGCCCGGGCGCTGGCGCCGGGGGCGGATGTCTACGCGCTGGTGGCGCGCTGGCAGGCCTGGTGGGAGGACACCGGCCGGCCGCGGCTCGGCAATCCCGACGCGGCCTTCCTCGGCTGGGTGAAGGGGCAGGGGGGGCGTGGCGCCTAGCGGCCAACCGCCCGGGGCCTCCCGTTTCGCAGCGAAACATCCATGCGCCTCACGTGAATGTGCCTACACGTTGCGCATATGCCCTATTGCCTGACTTTTTGTGCCGACTTCTTGCCAGAGTTGCGATCTAGCGAGTCAATGTAAACCAGCCGGAAAGACATCGTGGGTCTTATCCGGGGCTGAGAGGAGCAGCGCCGCCGCATCATCGCGCAGCGGGCACGGGGACAGGATCTTTATTTCATGAACGATCTCTTTGGCGAGTTTGAACCGGATTACGCGGCGCTGTCGGGCGCCTTCGAACCCAACGACACCTACGACACCGCCGCCGATCTGGCCGAGGGCAGCCACACCATCACCGGCGCCCGGGTCGACTGGTTCCGCTTCGAGACGGTCTCGGGCGAGATCAACATCGACATGACGCCGCTGTCGGAATACGGCGGCCGCGCGCAGAACATGAACATCGCGCTCTACAGCGATCCCACCGGGCCGGCGCTGGTCAGCGGCGGCGGTCTGCCCGGCGACACGCCCGAGAGCATCAGCTATCTCGCCGGCGCCGACGGCACCTATTACCTCAAGGTGATCTGGGCCCAGTATGCCGACGGCAACCATCCCGACGGGGTGACCTATACCTATTCGCTCGATGTCGACCTGCCCGAGGAAATGCCCTCGGATGGCAACGACACCCGCGCCACCGCCACGACGATCACCGAGAACGGCACCACCAGCCACAGCGGCACCCGCGTCGACTGGTACCGGGTCGACACGCTGTCGGGGCCGATGAACTTCTCGATGACGCCGACCGCCGGGCAGAACCTCAGCTTCACGCTCTACGATGCCGATGGCAACGTGCTGCGCGGCGGGCAGGGCCCGGCCGAGGGCACCGAGACCATCAGCCACACCGCCGCCACCGACGGCACCTATTACCTCAAGGTGTTCTGGGCCCGCTATCCCGACGGTGCGCCCAACGGCGTCACCATCGACTACGACCTGACCGTCGACCTGCCCGAGGAAATGCCCTCGGACGGCAACGATACCCTCGAGACCGCCACGGCGATCACCGGCTCGGGCACCACCAGCCACAGCGGCACCCGCGTCGACTGGTACGAGATCAACACCGTCTCGGGGCTGATGAACTTCTCGATGACGCCGACCGCCGGGCAGAACCTCAGCTTCACGCTCTACGATGCCGATGGCAACGTGCTGCGCGGCGGGCAGGGCCCGGCCGAGGGCACCGAGACCATCAGCCATATCGCCGGTACCGCCGGCACCTATTACCTCAAGGTGTTCTGGGCCCGCTATCCCGACGGCGCGCCCAACGGCGTCACCATCGATTACGACCTGACCGTCGATCTGCCGGTCAGGCAGGCCTCCGACGGCAACGACACCCAGGCCACCGCCACCCGCATCGGCAACGGCACCGAAACCCGCAGCGGCACCCATATCGACTGGTACCGCTTCACCACCGGCCCCGGCCTGATGAATTTCTCGATGACCGCGCTGGCCTTCCCGGACGGCACCGTGCCGAACCTGAACCTGACGCTCTTCGATGCGGACGGAACGGCGATCCGCGCCAATCTCTCGAACAGCAGCACCGAGAGCTTCAACTACATGGCGCTGGAGCAGACCGACTATTACCTGCGGGTCAACTGGGCGACCTATCCCGCCGGGGCGCCCAACGGCTACACCATGCGCTACGACCTGACCCTCGAC
This sequence comes from Salipiger sp., assembly GCF_059781815.1. Lineage (NCBI taxonomy): Bacteria > Pseudomonadati > Pseudomonadota > Alphaproteobacteria > Rhodobacterales > Roseobacteraceae > Salipiger > Salipiger sp. The sequence continues at coordinate 54,900 of NZ_JBYNAH010000002.1, forward strand.
CTGCCCTACAGGACCTGGAGCAGGCCGCTGGAGTTCGGCCCGGTGCACAATGCCTCGGTCACGGTGTTCGACATCGACAATGACGGCCGCGACGAGATCTTCGCCGGCACCACCAAATATCTCGACGAGGCGGGCAACGAGGTCCGTCCCGCCGGTCTCGTGGTGCTCGAGGATACCGGCGCGATCAAGTGGACCCAGACCTTCGACGCGGCGCCGGGCAGGGACGTGGCCACCGGCAAGACCTACGAGACCACCTCGGTCAGCACCGCGCCGGTGTTCTCGGATCTCGACAATGACGGCTCGATGGACATCGTGGTCGGGGTCGGCGGCGACAACGGCCGCGACGAGTTCGGGGTGGTCGGCCAGCCCGGCGACATGGGCGGCATCTACGCGCTGAACGCCGACGGCTCGATCAAGTGGTTCTTCCAGACCCGCGACACCTTCGGCGACGACAACCGCTCCGACGGGGTCTACGGCGCGCCGCGGATCTTCGACATCGATGGCGACGGGGTGCGCGAGGTGATCTTCACCTCGTGGGACCACTACCTCTACATCCTCGATGGCCGCACCGGCCTGCTCGAGCGCGAGTTCAACCTGCATGACACCGCCGGCAGCACGCCGGCCGTGGGCGACATCAACGGCGACGGGCTGTTCGATCTGGTGGTCTCCTCCGACATCAGCGAAAACCCCGCCGCCGGCCTCAACGACCAGGGCGGCATGCTGCAGGTGCTGACCGGCTATACCAACCCGATCATCCAGGGCTGGAAGACCCAGATCGGCGAGTCGAGCTCGGCCTCGTTCCGCGGCAAGTTCGACGAGCAGTCACTGTGGTCCTCGCCGCAGCTGGTCGATCTCGACCGCAACGGCACGCTCGAGATCGTGCAGGGCACCGGCGACTATTTCCGCGACGGCCGCGGCGAGCACGTGAAGGTGTGGAACTCCGACGGCACGCTGCGCTTCAAGCTGCCGACCGAGGGCCGGGTTCTGGCCTCGCCGCTGATCGCCGATCTCGACGGCAACGGCACCAGCGAGATCATCGCCGCCACCACCTCCGGCTACGTCCACGCCTGGGGCGCCGGCGGCGGCGCGCTCTTCACCACCAAGGTCCTGCCCTACGGCACCACCGCCGCGGACGACCTGCCGATCGTCGGCCAGCCCATCGCGGTCGACATCAACAACGACGGCAAGCTCGAGATCCTGGTCTCGGTGGGCTCGCAGATGATCGCCCTGAACAGCGCGGGCAAGCAGATCAGCGGCCTGAACCAGGCCGACCGGGTGTTCAACACCTATGCCGGCTCGCCGGTGGCCCGCGACATCGACAGCGACGGCCGGCTCGACCTGATCTCGGGCGGCTCCACCTTCGACCGCGACCAGGGCATGGTGTTCCGCTTCGAGAACGGCTTCGACGTGACCAGCGACGACTACCGCACCGCCGCCTACCAGGGCGCCCAGTCGCTGCACGACATCCGGGATTTCGTCGAGCGCTTCTACAGCACGATCCTTGGCCGCGAGGCCGATCCGGCGGGTCTCAACAACTGGGCCGACCGTCTCTATACCGGCGTGAGGACCGGGGCCGACGTGGCCCGCGGCTTCGTCCTCAGCCCCGAGTTCGCCAGCCAGGGCACCAGCAACTCGGAATATGTCCAGACCCTGTACTCGGCCTTCTTCGACCGTCCCGCCGATGCCACGGGCCTGGCCAACTGGACCGCCCGTCTCAATGCGGGCATGAGCCGGGCACAGGTGCTCAACGGCTTCATCTACAGCGCCGAGTTCTCCAGCCTCGCCAGCTCCTACGGCATCCTCGTCGACACCGGCACCGGGCCGGTCTCGGATGCGGCGGTGATCGTCGGCGACGCGAACGACGCCAACATGCTGCATGGCGGCGCCGGCGACAGCGTCATCTACGACGAGGGCAGCGGGGTGCGCGAGCAATACCCCAATGACAAGCTGGTCACGGGCCAGGTGTTCCGCCTCTACCTGGCCACGCTGGCCCGCACCCCGGACACCACCGGCTTCGAGAACTGGATCTCGGGGCTGCAGACCAATCTCGAGCTGGTCCAGGTGGCCAACGCCTTCGTCAACAGCGCCGAATTCCAGAAGACCTATGGCGCGCTCACCGACGAGGCCTTCGTCACCCTGCTGTACAACAACGTTCTGGGCCGCAATCCCGATCCGCAGGGGCTCACCAACTGGGTGGCCCGTCTCGAGGGCGGCATGAGCCGCGCCGAGGTGGTCATCGGGTTCTCGGAATCCGGCGAGTTCAAGACCAACACCAATCCCCAGCTCGACACCTATATGCGCATCGCGCAGCCGACCTGGATCGACGTGATCGAGGGCGGCGCCGGCAACGACACGATGAACGCCAATACCGGCGGCGACGTCTTCATCTTCCGCCAGGGCGAGGGCGGCAACGACCTGATCCGCGGCTTCGAGCCGTGGGACGAGCTGCAGTTCTCGGGCTTCGGCTATTCCACCGGCAGCGACGCCATGGCGCATATGGTGCAGTCCGGCCCCAGCGTGGTGTTCAGCGATCAGGGCCAGAGCATCACCTTCCTGAACACCACCATGGCCGAGATGCGGCGGGTGCTCTACAACGTCTCCTGATCGCATCGGATGGACAGCCGTCCGCTGATCGTCTAACGCAGTGCCGGCCCGCGTCTCGCGGGCCGGAACCGTTTTGAAGAGGCCCGTCTTGCGCGTCGCACTGTTTCACATTCCCAAGACCGGCGGCACGTCGCTGCACGATTTCCTGCAGGGGCATTTCCCCGCCGAGAAAAGCTGCCCGGAGCGTTTCCGGTCTTTCGACCGGTTTTCCCAGCAACAGCTGCAGGACTACGATTATTTCTCGGCCCACATGGATTACGGCATCCTGAAACGGCTGCCGGGGCCGCTTTATACCATCACCATTCTGCGCGAGCCCAAGGCGCGGATCCTGTCGCTCTATTACTTCTGGCGCTCGCATTCGGACGAGACCATCGAGCGGCTGAATCTCGTCGGCCCGCGCGCCGCCAAGAAAATGAAGCTGCTGGATTTCCTGCGCTCCGGCGACCACGGCATTCCCGCCAATATCAACAATATCCTGGTGCGGACCATGCTGGGCCATTCCTGGACCGGCCCCGGCGGCCGGCTGGTGCTGCATGACGACGAGGCGCTGCGGGTGTCGATGCGCAACCTGCTGACCATCGACACGGTGGGCTTTGTCGAGAACATGCCGGCGCTGTTCGAGGAGGTCACGCAGCGCATTGGCATCGCGATGCCCGAGGAACTGCCCTGGGCGCGCTCGTCGAAGAATTTCGGCACCGAGGCCGGGTCGGAGAAGGTCGAGCGCGAGGAGATCACCCCCGAGATCGAGCGCCAGCTCAACCATCTCACGCGGCTCGATCGCATCCTCTACAACAACGCCCGGGCGATGTTCGCGCGCTGACCGGGCGATCCGCAGCGGCCAGGCGGGCTGGCGGAGCGGCCTCTCTGGCCTTCCGCCGCAAAATTGATCATCCGGACATATCGGCAGGCCCTTTTCAGAGCGTCCGGGATATATGCCTTTTTTTTGCCACAAAGGGCGTTGTCTGGAATCGGGAAATCTGTTCCCTTTGTTAAGACTTTCTTAACCAGACGTTTCGGTCAGCAATTTTATCGTGCGTTTTAGTGCCTGATTTTTTGGGGGAAAATCTTTATGCCTGTCGTTTCCGTAAGCTCCGTGGCCGCCACGGAGGGCAATGCTCTCACGTTCACCGTTACCCTGGATGAGGCGGCCAGTGACGCCGTTACGCTCTATTACCGGACTCTGACCGGCACTGCGGCGGATGGCGATCTCTCCTACGGGCCGACCTCGAGCTACAATGCCGACTGGCTGACGTTCGCCCCCGGCGAGATCTCCAAGACGGTGTCGATCTACACGTCGAACGACCGCGTCGACGAGCGCGACGAGAGCATCACGCTGCGGCTCTCGGCCCTGTCCGAGAATGCCAGCTTCGCCAATGGCGAGGACACGCAGAGCGCCATGGGGATCATTCTCGACAATGACGGGACCGGCAGCAACCTGGCGCTGCTGGTGTCGGATGTCGAGATCGTCGAGGGCGACAGCGGCAGCAAGGAGGCGCAGTTCGAACTGTTCCTCTCGCGCCCGGCGGAGGAGAGCTTCAGCGTCAGCTACCGCACCCGCGACATCTCGGCCACCGCCGGCGAGGACTATTCCGACTGGACCGGCAGCGCCCGCTTCGCGGTGGGCGACCAGGTCAAGACGGTGAGCGTGCCGGTCTATGGCGACACCGAGGCCGAGATCACCGAGAGCTTCGCGCTGGTGGTCACCGACCCGGGCACGCCCAGCCTCGATGTGACCGGCCTCGCCGGCGAGGCGGTGATCCGCGACGACGACACGGATCCGCAGCCGGTGGTCTCGATCGCCGCCACGACGGCGACCGAGGGCAACGCGCTGATCTACACGATCACCCTCTCCGAGCCGACGTTCGACGCGGTCAGCATGCTCTATCGGGCGGTCCCGAACACCGGCTCCGACACCGATCTCTCCTATGGCCTCACCTCGAGCTACAACTGGAGCACGCTGACCTTCGCGCCCGGCGAGACCATGCGCACGGTTGCGATCTACACCTCCAACGACCGCACGGACGAGCGCGACGAGACGATCGACCTGGAGCTTTCCGCGCTGTCCGAGAATGCCAGCTTCGCCGGCGGCGAACACAGCCTGACCGGGACCGGCGTTCTGCTCGACAATGACGGGGCCGGCAACAACCTGTCGCTGATCGTCTCCGACATGCGGCTGGTCGAGGGCGACAGCGGCAGCAAGGACGCGGTGTTCGAGGTCCGGCTGTCGCAGCCGGCGGAAGAGGCGTTCAGCGTCAGCTATCGCACTCGCGACATCTCGGCCACCGCCGGCGAGGACTACCAGTCGACCATCGGCAGCCTGTCCTTCGCCATCGGTGAAGAGGTCAAGACGGTGCGGGTGCCGGTCTATGGCGACACCGAGGCCGAGGCCAGCGAGAGCTTCGCGCTGGTGCTCGACGAGCCGAGCGGGATCAGCGTCGATACCGTCGGTCTGGCCGGCGAGGCGGTGATCGCCGATGACGACACGGATCCGCAGCCGGTGGTCTCGATCGTTCCCGCCGAGAGCACGGAAGGCAATGTGCTGGTCTATACGGTGACCCTTTCCGAGCCCAGCGAGGAGGAAGTCTCGATGAGCTTCCAGAGCGTGGCGGGGACCGGCGACGGCAATGATTTCTCCTACGGCTTCACCTCGAGCTACAACACCGGAACGGTGACCTTCGCGCCGGGGGAAACCTCGCAGCAGGTGGTGATCTACACGCGCAACGACAGCACCGACGAGCGCGACGAGAGCGTCGGGTTGCGGCTCTACAACCTCTCGGACAGCGCCAGCTTTGCGGGCGGCGAGGACGAACTCTCGGCGATCGGGGTCATTCGGGACAATGACGGGGCCGGGGCCAACCTCTCGCTCTTCGTCTCTGGCGCCACGCTGGTCGAGGGGGACGATGGCAGCAAGGAAGCGGTGTTCGAACTGCGCCTGTCGCAACCGGCCCCGGACGCGATGGTGCTGAGCTACGGCACCCGCGACATCACCGCCCACACCGGCGAGGATTACGCCGAACAGTCCGGCACCGTCAGCTTCGCCGCCGGCGAGGAGGTCAAGACGGTGAGCGTGCCGGTCTACGGCGACACCGAGGTCGAGTTCACCGAGCGCTTCGCCCTGTCGGTCGACATCTCCGACATCGCCTATCTGAGCGGAGACAGGGTCGAGGCCGAGGCGGTGATCCGGGACGACGACACCACGCCGGAACCGGTGATCACGGTCAACCCGGCCACGGCCATCGAGGGCGACACGCTGATCTACACGCTCACCCTGTCGGAGCCCTCGAGCGATGCGGTGACGGTGGATTACACGCCGCTGGCGGGCACCGCCGAGGAGACCGACCTCTCCTACGGCTTCACCTCGAGCTACAACACCGGAACGGTGACCTTCGCGCCGGGGGAGACCTCGAAGCAGGTGTGGATCTACACCCGCAACGACAGCACCGACGAGCGCGACGAGGACATCTATCTCGTGTTCTCCAACGTCACCAATGCCAGCCTCGCCGACGGGGCGCCCACGGTCACCGTGGCGGGCACCATTCTCGACAATGACGGGGTCGGGCAGAACCTGAACGCAAGCGTCGCGCCGACGGTGCTGCGTGAGCACGGCGTCGCCTCGTTCATCTACGAGATCCCGGTCGAGCTCTCGTCGCCGGCCACCGATGCGCTGAGCTTCACCGTCGAGGCCATCGACCAGACCGCCGTGGCGGGCAGCGACTACCGGCTGCTGGACACGCGGGTGAGCTTTCTCGAGGGCCAGAGCGTGGCCACGGTCTCGGTCGAGGTGCTGGGCGACTCAGTGGTCGAGAGCACCGAGGCCTTCACCCTGTCGCTCGAGCCGGTCAGCGGCACCCCCTATGCGGGCTCGGTGGCCGACACGGTGATCCAGATCCGCCCCGGCCCGCTGCTGCCCAGCACCGGGGATGACGTGCTGGTCGGCACGGTGGGCGACGATTACATCAACCTGCTCGCCGGCCACGACCATTACCGCGGGCTCGAGGGCGACGACACCGCGTTCGGCGCCAATGGCAACGACACCGTCATCGGCGGGGCCGGGGCCGACCTGCTCGATGGCGGACCCGGCGCCGACCTGCTGATCGGCGGCGACGTGTCGGACGTCTCGACCGCCGATGGCGCGCAGGTCTTCCGGGTCTACCAGGCGACGCTCGACCGCTATCCCGACAGCATGGGCTACGAGAACTGGAGCGGGCGGCTCGGCAGCGGCGAGATGACCCTGCTCGAGGTCATCGAGGGCTTCGTCAACAGCCCCGAGTTCCAGGCCACCTACGGCGCCCTCAACAACACCGCCTTTGTCACCCTGCTGTACCAGAACGTGCTCGAGCGCGACCCCGACTCCTCGGGTCTCAACAACTGGGTCGCCCGGCTCGACAGCGGCATGGCGCGCTCCGAGGTGGTGCGGGGCTTCTCGGAAAGCGCCGAGTTCAAGGAGGTCACCAACGACCCCGCCAGCGCCTATGTCGCCGCCGAGGCCGCGCCCTATGCCGACGATGTCTACCGGCTCTACCAGGCGACGCTCGACCGAGCGCCGGATCTCACCGGCCTGATGAACTGGTCGGGCCGGCTGGGCGAGGGCATGGAGTATGTCGATGTCGCTGCCGGCTTCGTCAACAGCCCCGAGTTCCAGAACGTCTATGGCGCGCTCGACAACGGCGCCTTCGTGACCCTGCTCTACAACAACGTGCTGGGCCGCGATCCCGATGCCACCGGGCTGTCCAACTGGACCCGGCGCCTCGACGAGGGCATGAGCCGCGAAGAGGTGGTCCAGGGCTTTGCCCAGAGCGCCGAGTTCATCGCCAACACCGCGGCGCCGTTCCGCAGCGTCATGGCTGGGCAGGAGGGCGACAGCTTCAGCGGCGGTCCGGGCAACGACCTGATCCATGGCGGGCTGCTGGCGGACACGTTCGAGTTCGACGTGGCCGACAAGGGCGCCGACCGGGTGCTGCAGCTCGACGCCTGGGACACGCTGGAGTTCACCGGCTTCGGCTACGCCAACGCCGCCGCGGCGCGGTCGCACATGACCGAGACGCCGACAGATGTGATCTTCGCCGACCAGGGGGTGTCGGTGACGTTCATGAATACCGATCTCGACATTATCGAGAGCATGACCGTTCTGGTCTGATTACCACCACTCACGTCGCAGCCGGCCCCGCTTCCGCAAGGAGCGGGGCCGGTCTGTTTTGTCAGGTCAGCCTGTTGTCAGGCCGAACGGTTTCGCCGCCCGGCCACGATCTCGCGCATCGCGCCCCGCCAGTCGGGCCTGGGCAGGCCGAAGACCAAGAGAAGAGGCTGTGCGCGGATGCGCGATCCTCTCGGCGCCCTTGCCAGGCCAGACGAAAGACGGCCGTCCGAGCAGGGCTTTCCGGGGCGAAACGTCGGCACCGGTACGCGGCATCTTCTCGAAACCATCTTTGCTCTGATCTGGATAAACGGCCCTAGCAGCTCGTTCGGGGCTGCATTACCGTGCGCGCGACCGACGTCTTGAGACGGTCGGCACGCGGCGCGGGCCGGCGTGCAGACTGAGAAAGTGGAGATTTATGCAGACCATTACCCCCGTCATCCTCTGTGGAGGCTCCGGCACGCGGCTTTGGCCGGTGTCGCGCAAGAGCTTTCCGAAGCAGTTTACCAGCTTGCTCGAGGATCAGAGTCTGTTCCAGAAGACAGCGCGCCGCCTGAACGGGTCGAGCGGATATGCCAAGCCGGTGGCGGTGACGAACGCGGATTTCCGCTTTGTGGTGACCGAGCAACTGACCGCTGCCGGAATCGATCCCGGCGCCATCCTGATCGAGCCTGAGGGGCGGAATACCGCGCCGGCGGTGCTTGCCGCGGCGCTGCACATTCACGCGAAGGATCCCGAAGCCACGATGCTCGTGGCCCCGGCAGATCACGAGATCCCCGACACCGCCGCCTTCCACGCCGCGGTCGAGACCGGGCTGAAGGCGACCGAGGCCGGCAAGCTGGTGCTGTTCGGCATCCGCCCCGACC